>DATICR010000497.1:0-3654 GCA_035456745.1 Ignavibacteriaceae bacterium | reverse complement strand
TTCCCTCCAAGCTGCGACTACATGAAGTCTTTGTTGGCTTTCGCCTATTGCCAGGGCATCTTTTGTATGCATGTCAAGGCAGTAAGCACATCCGTTTATTTGCGACGCCCTGACTTTAATTATTTCAAGCAATTTTTGTTCTATATGGCTATTATCAACAACTTTCTGCATTTCCAGCATTGCCTTATAAGCGTCAGGCAATGTTTCGGACCAATTTAATCGCAATATTTTCTTCCAAATTTTATTAAGTGAGATAAATTCGCAACGTGAAAAAGAAATGTTTCCCTATTTCAGCACTTTCTTTTCCAGATACTCTTTAAGTGCCACAGCATTGTTATGTTCGTTATCCTTAGCGGCATAAACGAGAGTAAGATTTGTTTTATTCCGATCAACCATCTTTATCAATAATTTCTTTTTGTCCTTCAGTTCTTTAAAATATTTCTTTTTGAACTCTATCCATTTTTGAGGATCATGGTCAAACCATTTACGCAGCGCATCAGAAGGTGCCACATCTTTTTCCCAATCATCAATTTTTGCTTTTTCTTTTTTGACCCCCCTTGGCCAAAGCCGGTCGACCAAAATTCTAGTGCCATCGGCTTTTTCATACTTATCATATGCACGTTTAACTTTTACAATTGTCATAATACATCCTTTCCTTAAATGGAAATTTTATTACTGCTGCAGTAATCACTTTATATCATTTTTGTATTCTTTCAGAGAATTTCAAATCAAAATACTTCGGGATAAGCTGTTGAAAAAGTTCCCGGTAATATTTCCTGGCAACAATATGATCGTGACCTTTATATATAATTGAAATAAATTCGTCCAAAAACTTTTCAATCTGAGTATCATACTCTTTTTGTACTTTTGGGTCGGGATTAAATTCCTGTTCTGCCATGTACTTCTTTTATATTTTGTTATAAAATTATTTTAACATCTAAAGTTAATTGTAATTAATAATTAAAATTATCAAAAAATCAATCATGATGACTTAAGTCAATATTTACTTAAGTGATGAATGGAACCTGGATTTTAAAAAACAGTTTATTTTTATTAGTGAAACCGGAAAAGCAATTTGTCCGATTATGAATTGATCCCCCTGTGAATAAAATTTGAAACATTGCACCTGCTTTTTTTGTATACCATATAATCAATACGTTCAAATGGCTTTTATCAGTATCCGAAAACTCGAAAATCGATCACTATGACTTTAGTCAATGTGTTCCTTTATTTAATAACCAACATTTGAACGAGCTTAAAAAATAATTTCACAACAAAAGTAGATACAATGGAAGAAGATTAGAAAAATGAAGCTAACAAAAGAAATAATAATTAGTATATTTTTAATTTTTTCAATGTTACTTATTTCCTCCTGTGCTCAGCCGGTAAATAAATCATCAGTTTTTGATAAAACAAAACCTGAAAATGTTGACAAATTAAAACATGTTACGGAGCAATTAGTCGCGCCCCCATTCCTCCCGCAATTTAATCAAGTTGCTTCAGATGAACCAGAAGTTATCCAGGTTAAGCTAATAATTAAGGAAATGAAAAAAGAAATTGCACCCGGTGTATTTACCTGGGCATTAACTTATGATGGCACCGTACCTGCACCTATCATTGTAGCACACCAGTACGATTATGTTGAAGTTACACTTGTAAACCTGCCGACAAACACACTTGTTCATAATATTGATTTCCATGCTGCAACAGGAGGTATGGGCGGTGGTGATTTTACCGTAGTAGCTCCCGGACAGCAGGTGACTTTCCGATTCAGAGCCATTAAAGCAGGAGTTTTTGTTTATCACTGTGCTCCAGGGGGCATTATGGTTCCCCTACATGTTGTTTCAGGAATGAATGGTGCTATAATGATTCTGCCGAGAGAAGGA
Source organism: Ignavibacteriaceae bacterium (assembly GCA_035456745.1). Lineage (GTDB taxonomy): Bacteria > Bacteroidota > Ignavibacteria > Ignavibacteriales > Ignavibacteriaceae > DATFVA01. Next base: position 1,768 of record DATICR010000497.1, on the reverse strand, counting down.
CTTAAGGATGAAAACGGGAATCCAGTTAAATTCGATAAGGCTTTCTACATTGCACAGCAGGATTATTATCTTCCAAAAGATAAAAATGGAAACTTTAAGGAATACCCATCACCTGCAGCAGGATTTGGAGACCTGATGGAGTCCATTAAAACTCTCATCCCCTCGCATATTGTTTTTAACGGAAGTGTTGGAGCGCTTACAGGAGTCAACGCACTTAAAGTTAACGTAGGCGAAAAGGTATTGTTCATTACTTCCAGCGCAAACAAAGATACAAGGATACATATAATTGGAGGACATGCTGATTTATATTGGCCGGGCGGTGCCTTTGCAAATAAACCTCTTGCTGATTTCGAGACCTGGCCTGTTCCGGGCGGTTCAGCCGTAGCAGTAATTTACGAGTTTCGTGAACCGGGAACCAGTTTAATTGTTGATCACAACCTGATTGAAGCATTCTCGTTTGGAGCATTTGCACAGATAGATATTAAAGGGAAATGGAATGATGACTTATTGAAAGTGATTTCAAAGCAAAGCGCTGTGAAATAAGCTTTTCTTTTGCGGATAAATACAGAGCAAATTGTCTAGAATAGAAGCAGAGGAATCTTCAATCCACATTCCTATACCGGCAAAGGTTAGTTCGGCGATCCGACTTTTTTTAAAGATTGAGAATATCAGGAAGAAAAATCTTCCAGCTTTATTCTGTTAATTTTTTTAATTTTTCAAAATCCTCAACAAAAACAGTCCTTCCGTGAACTCTGATAATTTTACTATCTTTAAGCTTTTTCATTGCCCTTGAAATTGTTTCCGGGATCGTACCCAAATAGGCGGCAAGAGTAGGATTTGAGAGTGGTATTTTGAAATACGGCTCAGGCAGTCCGGACGTATGATTACCATTAATTCCCTTCACAATATAATCGGCCAGCCTGTTTAGAACTTCCTTCAGCGACAAATCCTCAGCTTTAACTGTAATGGATTTTAATCTTTTTGCAAATCCGGTCATTATCTTAAAGCTGAGATTCGGATTTTCCCTGAGCAAATCCATGAATTCATTTTTAGGAATAAAAAGGAGCATTGCATCCTCCATAATCTGGACACTGGCAGGACAATCACCTCCTGTAAATAAAGGGACATCCCCGAATACATTTGGTTTCTGCAAAAGATGAAGGATATATTCTTTCCCCTGGGGAGAAATCTTAAATATTTTAACTGATCCTTTTAAAACTATAAATATTCCCTTAAATTCATCTCCTTCATGAAAAACAAAATCGCCTTCTTTATAATTCACAAGTCTGCTTATAGCAGTAATTATTCTGAGTTCCTTCACAGTTAATTCAGAAAACAAAGGGATATCTGTTAATACCATTTTTTTCAATTTACTTTTTCTTTATATATTGCCACTAAGGCACAAAGGCCCGAAGAAAATTACCTTGGTAAATATTTAATGGAAAATTTTTCCTATTAAAATAAGTAATTATTAATATATAATGATATGCCGGGCTCCATCTTATATATGAATATAGCCAAACGGCTAAATCTGCAGAGCACTGACTTAAGTCAATGATTGGTAACGCGTTATAAATATATTTTAAGAGCATAAATTTTTTAAAAACTTATTTTTAAGGAGAACCAATGTCGTCTGAAATTAAAGAACTTGATGTGAGACCAATAGTTCCAAGAGAAAAGCACCCAACTATATTTTCAACTTTTGATTCGCTTAGTAGAGGTGAAACTTTCCAATTGATAAATGATCATGATCCTATGCCATTATACT
>DATICR010000496.1:0-4769 GCA_035456745.1 Ignavibacteriaceae bacterium | reverse complement strand
TAATATGAGTACAAGCAAAGACGGTCCAATCCAAATTTTTGGCATTAACCAGTTACTTTCCTGTTTTTCCGATTCCTCACCGAGATTCAGCATCATGACTACGAATATGAATAAAACCATAATCGCCCCGGCATAAATTATAACTTCAAGTGCCGCTATAAATGATGCACCGAGAAGGTAGAATATAAATGCAGCCGAAAGTAATGAAGTGACCAGGTAAAGCAAAGCATGAACTGCATTGTGTCTTGTTATCACCATAATTGATGATCCAATTGCTATTGCAGCCGATATATAAAATAAAACGTCCATTATGGAATCAGCCCTCTTACGTCAACAGGTTTATCTTCATTTTCTGCTTCGCCTTTATCTTTACCTCCTATTTTCAATCCTGCTACTTTATAAAAATTATAACCATGGTACTTTCCCTCACCGGCAATTAATAAATCCTCTTTTTCATAAACAAGATTCTGCCTGTCATATTCAGACATTTCAAAATCAGGAATCAATTGAATAGCGTATGTAGGGCATGCATCTTCACAATATCCGCAGAAAATACATCTCGAAAAATTTATTCTGAAAAATTCAGGATAACGTCTGTTATTTTCATCTTCTGTGGCCTGAAGTGAGATACAATCAACAGGACATGCAACGGCACATAAATAACATGCAACGCATCTTTCTCCGCCATCAGGATCCCGTGATAAAATAATCCTTCCGCGCCACCTTGGAGGAAGGTATGGTTTTTCCTCGGGATATTGAACAGTATCCCGTCGTCTGAACATGTGTTTGAATGCTTCCCAGATTGATACTAAATTACTAAACATATAATTCTTTCCATTACTTAACTGCTAAAACAATTGCTCCAGTAACAAGCAAATTTATTAATGCCAGCGGGAGCATTAATTTCCAGCCATATTCCATTAATTGATCATATCTTGGCCTAGGTAACGAAGCCCGGAGCAGGATAAAAAAAGAAATAAAGATGAACATTTTTATTAAAAACCATATATAGGGCGGTAAAAAATCAAACCCCAACCATCCGCCGAAATAAAAAGTAACGATAAGTGCTGAAATCAGAGTAATACCAAGATATTCTCCGACGAAAAACATTCCGAATTTCATCCCTGAATATTCTGAATGGAATCCTGCAATTAATTCACTTTCAGCTTCAGGAATATCAAATGGAAGTCGATGAGTTTCAGCTATCCCGGCAATAAAGAAAACAACAAAACCGACAAATTGAGGAATAACATTCCAAATACCTCTTTGGGCTTCAACAATATCGCGCAGACTTAAGGTTCCATTTAGCATCACAATTCCCATTAAGGATAGCCCCATAAATACTTCATATGTAATCATTTGCGCTGATCCTCTTAATGCCCCCAATAATGAATACTTATTATTTGATGACCACCCTGCTAATACAATACTGTATGCACCAAGGGATGACATCGCCAAAAAAAATAATAAACCGACATTCATATCGGTGACAAATAAATTTTCTGTAAACGGAACCACAGCGAAAGTCATTAAAACTGAAATCATTACAATAGTAGGAGCAATTATAAAAACTATTTTATCTGCAAATGATGGAATCCAATCTTCCTTCAACAAAATTTTAAGAGTATCAGCAAAAACCTGAAGCAGGCCGAAAGGTCCCACTCTGTTAGGGCCATATCTATCCTGCCATAGAGCAAGCAATCTTCGCTCCAACCAGATTAGCCCTGCAGCTACAGACAGCATTGCAATCAGGATTCCAACTATAATTATTAGTTTTACTATTATATCAGTCATTTTTCTTCTTCAATCTAAACCATTGATGAAACTTCATCCATTTTCCTCCTGCCAGTACCGAAATCCCAATCAAACCCTCAGGTAAATTCAGTTTGATTTTAACCGGTAAGTCAAATACTTCCCTGCCGGTATCTATTCCAATCGACTCATCTTTTTTAATGTCAAATTTTAATGCATCATCCGGATTCATCCAGATGCATTGTTCAGGAATTAATTCCTTAATGGCAGAAGCTTCAGAACTCAGTTCTTCTGAACCAAAAATATGATATACCGGTATAGTGAGATATTCATTATCACGTCTATTAAATTTTTTATTCTGCGTTTCAAAGTATTTAAGTTCAGCAGAATCGTCTTTTTCAAATAACCTTTTTCCGGGATCTCCTCCGTGCAGCGAACCACCAACTTCAATCTGGTATTTATTTATCGACTGGACAGAATTCCAGCCCGGAGCCCAGAAAAATGGAATTACAGAAGAAGGTGGTTCTCCCTGAAAACCTTCCATAGTAAATGTTAAAGGAGAATCAGGATCATCAGACGGCTTTGGCTCGCTCACGTTTACATTTGCCCGTATAGCCGTTCTTCCGCTGAACCTTCGTGTTTCACGAGGTATTTTTTGTCCTGCTATTCTAAAATCCGGAGGTGGAGTAATTTTATTTATTTCATGTAACTCAGGCACCTCAGAGGCAATTTCATCAAGAAGACTTTCATAAGTGTGTAGTTTTACATTTCCGGCTACTGAAATTAATTCATCGAGTATTTTCCAGCTTTCAATGATTTCCTTCTTATCAGACACATAAACCTGATAATATCTTTGGGCTCTTCCCTCATTATTAACAAATGTTCCATCAGATTCCGCGAAAGTACCGGATGGAATACAGATATCAGATCTTTCTGTTGTATGATTTTGAAGAGAATCTAAGGTTATAATTTTTTTATCGTTTAAAAGATTATCGATAAAATCAGTTTCTGCTTTTATGTAAAGATCATTCTTTAAGTTTATTATAGTAATCTCAGGTTCAGCTCTGTCTTTAATTTCTTCAAATCCTTTATCGCTCAATAATAGGAGACCCAGACTATTTGCTTCCGGAAAGCTAAAGCATAACGATAAATTTTTATTCTTTTTCTTTAAGGCATTTGCAGCGTTAACTGCCGAAAAAAGTAATTCCTCAGATAATGAGCCTGAACCTGTAATGATTAATGGACTTTCGGCATTTAACAGAGCGTTTGAAGCACGTTGAATAAATTCCCGTCCGGCATCTGTAAAACCATCAATTGCAGATAATGAACTGTCAATTCCTGCTGCGATTGCATTCCCAATTGCCGCAATATCAACGGGTGGAAGATATAATGCAGATGCAGTTATATCATCTAATTTTGTAGGATATGAAGTGGCAACAAACAACGGCAGCCGTTCTTCCTGGATAGCTTCGTTTACAGCTGCAGCCTGCCATGCCGGAATTTTTAATTTTTCCAAAAATCCAGGAGGTGCCTTTTTAGTTGCTTTGCGCACTGCAAGCGCAAGCATTGGTGCAGTATTTGTGATATCTTCACCAAGTATTAAAATTGCATCTGCCTTTTCAACATCTTTCAGTGAAGGAGAATGAAATACTCTACTTCTCATAATATCAAGCTGAAGTTTTAGCAGTCGAAATTCGTCTGAAGATATTCCTGCATAGAAATTTTCATTTCCAACTAATTTTTTAAGAAGATAATTTTCTTCTATCGAAGCTCTGGGTGAACCTATTCCGAGAGTCACAGATGAACCGGAAATATATGTTTTTACAAATGAAATCGCTTTACTCAGATCAACTCCTTCTATCACATCTTCTGTTTTAAATGAAGCTTTTTCTATTCTTTTTTTACTATTAACAAACTCATAACCAAATCTTCCCCTGTCACATAAAAAATATCCGTTTACCTGATTATTATATCTGGTAAGAATTCTTCTCAATGATCCATATCTTTCGCCTGCTATAGTATTGCAGCCGATGCCGCAGTGAACACAAACTGACGGGGCAGTAGTAAGATCCCATTTGCGAGTATAATGCTGCTTTAAGGTTTTATCTGTAAATACTCCTGTGGGACAAATTTCGATTAGATTTCCACTAAACTCATTTTCCAAAACCCCGTCTGTACTTCTGCCGAAATAGACATGATTATGAGCAGCTAAAACTTCAAAGTCCTTACCATCTGCATAATCCCGGTAAAATCTCACACATCTGTAGCATTGTATACAGCGGTTCATTTCATGGTTCACGAAAGGGCCGAGGTATTGATTCCTGTGAGTTCTTTTATTGAATCTGAATCTTCTGTAATCATGACCGGTCATAACCGTCATATCCTGGAGATGGCATTCGCCCCCCTCGTCGCAGACAGGACAATCGTGAGGATGGTTAGTCATCAGCCATTCAATTACCTCTGCCCGGAATCCAGTAGCTTCCGGATTAGTCAATGAAATGATAGAACCATCTGATGCCGGTTCCATACAAGCCATAATCAGTCTGCCGTTTTTATCGTTCTCATCCTTGTATTTGATTACGGCACACTGCCGGCATGCACCAACAGAACCCATTGCGGGATGCCAGCAAAAATAAGGAAGGTTATACCCCAGCGATAAGCATACCTCGAGAAGATTCTTTTTTTCATCAACTTCGTGCTTTACACCATCTATTGTAATTACTGCCAATTTATCTCCAGGGACATGTTTTTTTATTTATATGTTCTTCAAAATCTTTACGAAAATATTTAAGTGCACTCTGCAGCGGTTCAACTGCTCCCGGGGCTAATGCACAGAATGTTTTACCGGGACCTAATCTTTTGGAGTGCATTTCAAGCAGGTCAATATCTTCCATTCTGCCTTCACCATCATCAATAGCTTTTAAAATTTTTTCTGTCCAGGGTAAGCCCTCCCTGCATGGAGTACACCAGCCGCAGGATTCTTGTGCAAAAAAATGTTCCAGGTTATGAACCAAACC
>DATICR010000495.1:0-7534 GCA_035456745.1 Ignavibacteriaceae bacterium | reverse complement strand
AAATATGATCTCTGGTATCCCTGACACCATCTGGAAATTAAAATAAAATGGCAAATGACAAATAACAAATAACAAATAACAAATTACAAAAGTTGCTGCCAGTATGGAATTTGTAATTTGGAATTTTGAAATTTGTATTTTGGAATTTCCTCTGGAATTTGTTATTTGTGATTTGGAATTTCCTATTGGGGGGTGAATTTTGGTTTCGACGGGGTTGAAGAGACATAGAACTGCGCACCGTGTTCCCCGAAACACACGTTAAACAATTGGGAATAAAATAATAACTGGCGAATATAATTACGCCCTAGCTGCCTAAGTAAAACCTTAGCAGCCGTTCACCTTATTTCTTCGTGCCGGGGTAAGGATGAACGTCGTTTAGGTACGATAGTCGGGTTTAGATGTCTGTGCTTTATCCGGCGAAATTTAAGCAGGCAGGCTTAAAGTGATCTTGTCTGGTTAGTAGCTTCAAGCCAAAAACAAAATCAGACTATGTGTGTAGACGTTCTTTGGATCTTAACTTCGGACGCGGGTTCGACTCCCGCCACCTCCACAAAATGATAAAATCATTTGTACCATCTGACGAGAGAGCTTTTATTGAATAAAAATATAACCCGCTAGATAGTCCATTTGAGATTTTTTTTATCTTTTGCGGAGAGAGTGGGAATATCCGGAGCTTCAAAAATGTTGTGGTATTGCTCTTTTGGGACTTGTTGATGGTATGCTTACCAAAATGTTACTATGAGGTCAAAGAAATTTGGTCAGAGCAGGTTTTGAATTAGGACAATCTATTCCTGTTCAGTACTTATTGGGGAAATCTTTTTTGGTTTATTGACTGCAATATTTCGAGCCATCCCTTTAAAAATTAAAAGATGCAACGGAAGAAGTGAATACCAGTACATCCTTCCCCACAAACCCCGGGGGCGGAATGTGGCAGTCTGAATCAAATAATAGTTCTGATTCTTTTCCGATATTTTGAATTCAAGCCACGCCTCACCCGGCAGTTTCATTTCAGCGTATAGGAGGAGTCTTTTATTTTTTTTATCTGCGATGAGCACGCGCCAGAAGTCTATTGTGTCACCTGGATTAATTGAATTTTGATTTGTTCTTCCCCTGCGAAGACCAACTCCTCTGAATAGTTTATCAAGAAAACCACGCACATGCCAAAGCCAATCGGCATAGTACCAACCGGTTTCACCACCAATTGACCAGATGTTTTCTATAACATTGTTATCATTTCCGTGAATTTCTATTTCGCGTTTGTCAATAAAACAACCATTAACGGGAACAGTTAAATGCTCGTATAAAGTATTTTCACCTGAACTTGAGATGAGCGAGTCCTTCCAGCTTGAAATGACCATATTCCGTTCGACATTTTCAAAAGCGCGCTGAACAGCTTTTTTATAGGAGATTGGGTTTATTTTCAGTAGCTGCATAAGCTCATTATTTTTGCAGATGATTTCTATTTTCATACTATTTACCAGGTTTACAGCCAACTTGTATGATGTTGCAGTAACAAAGTATAACCAGTAGGAAGAGAGACGGGGAGTCATAATAGGAACCGAAATTATTATTCTTTTTAATTTGCGTACATCAGCAAACTGTAAAAGCATTTCTTTGTAAGTAAGAATATCAGGTCCGCCAATGTCGAAAGATTTGTTAATGGTCCGCTGATTTAATAAGGCTCCAATTAAGCATTCTATTACATTTTCTATTGCAACAGGCTGATTTTTTGTTTTTAACCATTTAGGTGCGATCATTACAGGAAGTTTTTCGACAAGGTCCCGCATTATTTCGAACGAAGCACTGCCGGAGCCTATTATTATTCCGGCCCTTATTGTTGTTAAAGGTACGGACCCTTTTTTTAAGATCTCTTCAACATTCTTTCTTGACTCAAGATGACGTGACAGCTTATCCTGATTTATTATTCCGCTTAAATAAATTACCTGCTTTGCCGGAGTTTTATTTAAGAGGAAATTAAAATTTTCAGCTGATATTCCTTCAAGCTTGGCGAAATCCGTAATGCCTGAACTCATTGAATGAATTAAATAATATGCTGCGTCCAGGTTATCTAATATAGGATCGTAATCGGTTTTATTCAGAAAGTCAGCTTGAAAAACAGAGATTGAAGGATGATTGTATATTCCGGTTTTTGGGAATCTGTTTTTATCCCTTACAGAGCAGACGACACTGTGTCCCTGTTCAAGTAGAACCGGCAGAAGTCTTTTGCCTATATACCCGGTTGCTCCGGTTAATAGAACTTTCAATTTAATACCTGATTTATCTTAAACATTTCATTCAAATACTCTTTTCTAAATTTAAAGATATTCTCCAGCTTGCTGCGAATAAATAATTTATTCATAATCCTTCCTAAAAAACCCGGAGCTATCGAATAATGAACAATGTCATTAATTTTCATTCCTTCATCGACTTCCTTAAACAAATGCTGATGATGCCAGAATTTGTATGGTCCGAATCTTTGTTCATCAACAAAATAGTTTTCTTCATTGACGTGTGTGATCTCAGTGACCCATTTAAGTTTTAAACCGGGGAATAATTTTATTTGGTAAATTATAATCTGACCCGGATAAATTTCAGGGGACAATTCAGATTTGATTTTAAAATTCATTTCCGGTGGAGTAATCTTTTGCAAATTTTGAGGATCTGAGAAGAACTTCCAGCATTCTGTTCTGCTGATAGGTAATAATTGGCTATAATCTAATCTGTAAATCTTCATTTACTATCCTTTCCTGCCGATAAAAGGAACGAATGCAGGTGTAATTTTTTTATAGTTTTCCCAATCTTTATTTCCAGTATACTTCTTCTCAAGCAGGGGAATGCCCGAAATAAATAAGATTAATAAATTAAGGATAAGCGGACTAATAAAAGATGTTAAATATAAATCTGATCCAATTGTAAAAATTCCAATGCCCCACCATAACACCACTTCGCCAAAGTAATTGGGATGCCTTGTAAATTTCCATAATCCGGAAGTAATAATTTTCCCTTTATTTCCCGGGTTGCTTTTAAAACGCATTAATTGATTATCACCAATGCTTTCAAAAAGAATACCGAAGAGAAATATTGATAACCCCACAAAATTAATAGTAGTCAGGTGATCATTGAAGCTGTTGAAAACGACCATGATTGGATATGCAATTATCATCATAAGAAGCCCCTGCAGCATAAACACTTTGAGGAAAGCTATAACTGCAGCATTTTTACCCCAATCCTTCCGCCATTGAGCATAACGAAAATCCTCCCCCTTGCCCCGAGATCTAAAATAAATATGAAGGGCAAGCCGAAAACCCCAAACCACTATCATCGCAAAAAGAATTAACTCCTTAATATTTATTCTATCTGAATTAAACATCAAAACAAGAGTTATTAAAATAAACCCAATTCCCCAGCCTGTATCAACAATAGAATTATTCTTTTTGATTTGTGCTGTAATGAACATAAAGATCATAAATACTAAAACGGTTATGGCGGAAAGTGTAATTATATGGATCACCGGATACCTCTATAAAATGTTTTCAATATATTTTTCTATTTCTGCAGGTTCCGTGGAGGGGCCGAATCTTTTTATAACATTTCCATCCCTGTCTATAAGGAATTTGGTAAAATTCCACTTAATGGTTCCGGATAGGAATCCCGATTTAATTTCTTTAAGGAATTTAAATAATGGATGGGCATTCTTTCCGTTAACTTCTATTTTGGAAAACATTGGGAAAGTGACCCCGTAGTTAAGACTGCAAAAAGACATTATGTTTTCATCCGTATCGGGGTCCTGGTTTTGGAATTGGTTACATGGAAATCCAAGCACTGTAAAACCTTTATCCGAATACTTGCGGTATAATTTTTCAAGCCCTTCAAACTGAGGTGTAAATCCGCATTTACTGGCCGTATTAACAACTAGAAGAACTTTATCTTTGAATTCCGAAAGCTGTATTTCTTTTCCGTTAATAAGCTTGGCACTAAAATCATATAGTGAACTATTCATTGTTTGCTCCGCTAATGGGATTTATCTTATTCCTTATAATCTGCAGCAGGTCCCTGAAGTGTGAAGGGGTGTTAATTAAATGTGCATTTATATCAGCAAGAGCTTTTTTATACGCTATTGCTGATCTCCCGCTTACAAGTATATATACATTGTCTCCGACCATTTCACGTAATTTCCTTAATTGAACATTTATGAAAGGATCATCAGCCGGATACACGATGCTTAAGAAAAGGCATTGCGAGTTTAACTGTTGAATTGTGTATGCAATATCTTCTGCAGGAAGACTGGCGCCAAGATAGGTAGCCTGCCATCCATCGGAAGAAGCCAGAACTGTTGCAATAATAGCACCAATTTCATGATACTGACCTTCCAGGGTTGTAACTAAAATTCTGGGAGCATTTTCACTGATTAAATATCCGTCAGAAAGATTGGTTAATAATTTTCTAATAGTTACACTGGTAAAATGCTCATGGGACACCCTCATCAATCCTTCTCTCCAGTAATCTCCAACCTTTTCAATCAGCGGGAGTATAATTCCTTCTATAAAATTGGGTTGGCTGAATTTAACTGATGCTTCATTCAATATTGACTCAAGCATTTTATCATCATATTTCCTGATTGCATCAATGCATTCATTAATACAGATAATGTATTCGTTGGCTAAATCTGTCTCATTATCTTTTCCTTTAAGGGAGACATCATTGATTTCTGATTTTCCCAGCAAATCGGTGAGCTCATTATTAGAAAGATTTGCCAGATTGCCAATATGGTGTCCAAGCTGAATAAGTTTTCTTAGGAGAACTAATTTTTCAATTTCACTGTCCGAATATAAACGTCTATTCGAATCAGTACGAACTGGGTTTAGTGCCGCATATCTTCTTTCCCAGGATCGTATCGACAATTCAGGAACGCCCGAAAGTCTTGCTGCCATTTTTATATTATATGTACTCAAAAAACCTCCAGCTGTAACATTTATTATATAAAAAGTTCTAATTGCTATGCAAAATATATACAAATAATTTACAAAAGCAAAATATTTTCTAAAATTAATTTGCTTTTTTGTAAATTATGGTATATATTCAAACCGATGATTCGAATAAGTTATACAAAACTTATGCGAAACGTCACAAATAATATGCATTTCTTATACGATATTGATGCAAGAAAATAGGAAGACAATGGCAATAGTTTCATTTTTTATAATACACTGGTTCGGGTCACTTTTCTTTCAGACCTTTTTCCTTCATAGATACGGAGCCCACGGAATGTTCAGGATGAGCAAACGATGGGAGAAAGCATTTTTTATCCTGACCTATATTTTTCAGGGTTCATCATTTCTGAACCCGAGAGCATACGCAGTAATGCATAGGATGCATCATGCTTTCAGTGATACAGAAAGGGATCCTCATTCACCGAAATATTTCACCAGTGTATTCAGGATGATGTGGAAGACAAAGGATATTTATTATGATCTGCTGACTAACAAAATAAAGCCGGGTGAAAACTTTACAAAGAATATTCCCGGATGGCAGAAGTTTGAAAACTTTACGGATCAATGGTGGCATAGAATAATTTGGGGTGCGGGCTACACAGGCTTCTATATATTATTTGCGACACAGTGGTGGATGTTCTTGTTATTGCCCATTCATTTTCTAATGGGCCCGGTACATGGTGCAATAGTAAACTGGGCAGGTCATAAATACGGATACAGAAACTTTAACGATACAGATGATAATTCACAGAATACTTTGTTCATGGATTTTTTAACACTGGGCGAGTTATTTCAGAATAACCATCATAAGTATCCGGGCCGTCCCAATTTCGCTGTCAGGTTCTTTGAGTTTGATCCAACTTATCCAGTAGTGAGATTATTTAGCCTGCTTGGAATAATTAAATTAAAATAATAATGAATGTAATAAAGAGGTAATAGTGAAATATTTATTGATAAGCATATTTGTTGTTTTATTCGTTTATATGGTTTATACAACTATTTCGACAAGTATTGCGAGCAATCTTTTTGCCGAATGGAATTTCCTTGCAACAATTCCATGGATGAAAGCAACTCTCATAGATTTTTATATAAATACAGCAGTGATATTTACATGGATTGCCTTCAGGGAGAATAAATGGTCAGTGAGGATATTGTATTTAATACTTCTTGTATGCCTGGGAAGCATGGCTTCGACATTATACATTTTGATACAGTTGTTCAAATTGAATGACAACGAACCGGTAATCAATGCATTTTTAATGAAAAGAGGAATGAGGAGTTTGCAATGATAGAAAGTCTTTTAACAAAAAATCTGCTCCCTGATCCCTTAATAAGGTTTGGTATAAGGAAGCTTTTGAAAGAACGCTTGAAAGAAGAGAAGAAGCAGAGTGCCGAAGCACAGCAGGATCATTTGATGAAGCTAATTTCAATGCTTAAAGAGAGTCCAATTGCTGTAAACACAGCTAATGCAAATGAACAGCATTATGAAGTACCAACTTCTTTTTACCGGAAGGTGTTAGGTAAGAATTTGAAATATAGCTGCGGCTTCTGGGAAGAAGGGGATAATAATCTTGATGAATCTGAAAGGAAGATGCTTGAGCTTACCTGCAGGAGAGCGGGTATAAAAGATGGTGATGAGATACTTGAATTAGGGTGCGGATGGGGCTCACTTACATTATTTATGGCAGAGAAGTTTCATGGTTGCAGGATAACTGCAGTTTCAAATTCAAGGACACAGAAGGAATATATAGATAGTGAATCTTCAAGAAGAGGATTGAAAAATGTTACTGTTATAACTGCAGACATGAATACGTTTGTTATTGATAAGAAATATGACAGGATAGTATCGGTAGAGATGTTTGAACATATGAGGAACTATGCTGCATTATTCAATAACATTCACGGGTTACTGAAACCGGGTGGTGAGTTATTTATACATATCTTCACACACAGGGAATATTCATACCTTTTTGAAGTTAAAAATGAAACAGATTGGATGGCGAAATATTTTTTCACTGGGGGTATCATGCCGGGGAACAACTTACTGTTTTATTTCTCCGGCAATTTTGAAGTTAAAAATCACTGGATAATAAACGGCAGGCATTATGAGAAGACATCCAATGCATGGCTCAAAAATATGGATAGAAATAAAGATTCTATATTAAAACTTTTTTCTGAGACATATGGCGGGAAGAATAAAATAAAATGGTGGGTTTACTGGAGGGTTTTTTTTATGAGCTGTGCTGAACTTTGGGGTTACAAAAACGGTGAGGAGTGGATGGTCAGTCATTATTTATTCAAGAGGATATAATTATGAAATATTTCTTATTGTTTACCGTTATGATATTAGTTACCGGCAGTACAAACTACGTTAAAAGAAATTATTCCGGTTCTGCATTTGATTTGAATAACGGAAAATTTCTTTACAAAGAATATCACGAGGAAAGATATTCTGAAAAGAAGATATCGGAGAGCATTACTGATTACAGGAATCAGCAGAACATACTTCTTTCGCGGAGAGTTATGATATTTAAAGATGATCT
>DATICR010000494.1:0-6304 GCA_035456745.1 Ignavibacteriaceae bacterium | reverse complement strand
TGCAAACAGGTTTGGACTTGGCAGAGTCAAATGGGAATTGGAAGATCTGTCTTTCAAGTATCTCAACAGAGAAGCCTACGAAGAACTCGTTGATAAAGTAAAGAATAAAAGAAGGGAAAGAGAAGCATATATAAAGAAATTTACAGAACCGATAATAGAAAAATTGAAAGAATATCATCTGAATTTTGATATAATCGGGAGGCCGAAACATCTTTATTCAATATACCGGAAAATGGTAAGAAGGAATAAACCATTTGAAGAAATTTATGATCTTTTTGCAATCAGAATAGTACTTGATACTGAAAATACCAATGAATGCTATACCACTTTGGGGATAGTAAATCAGATTTATCTTCCTGTTCCCGATAGATTTAAAGATTATATCTCAATTCCTAAAACCAATAATTATCAATCCATTCATACCACAGTTGTTGGTCCCGAAGGAAGATTAGTTGAAGTTCAGATAAGAACGAAAAAAATGCACGAAGTTGCAGAAAAAGGTGTGGCAGCTCACTGGCGGTATAAAGAGAATAAAACTGCAAGTGATAAGGATCTTGAGAACTGGGTAAACTGGATAAGGGATATTTTTGAAAGTGCTTCCAAAGATGAAGCACGTAAAGATTTACTTGAGAATTTTAAGTTAAACCTTTATCAGGATGAGATTTACATCTTCACACCTAAAGGAGATTTGAGAAGACTTCCTATTAATTCCACTCCAGTCGATTTCGCATTTGAAATCCATTCTAAAGTTGGTTACCATTGTATTGGAGCAAAGGTAAATGGGAGAATTGTTCCACTGGACACAGTTCTTCACAGTGGGGACCAGGTAGAAATAATTACTTCCAAAAATCAGCATCCGAATAAAAACTGGATAAAATTTGTAATAACCCACAAAGCAAAATCTGCAGTAAGAAAATGGATCAATGCAGAAGAAGAGGAAATTGTAAAAGGGGGGAAAGATATCTGGGAAAAAAAAATAAAAAAGATGAAGTTGTCATTTACTCAGGAAGATCTTTCGAAATTGGCAGCGGATTTAAAATTTGACAACACTCGGCATTTCTTTATATCAATTGCACAGGGAAAATTGAACCTGGATGAAGTATTAACAGCAACCAAAGCCAAGGATGAGAAGAAAGAAACAATACCCGCACTTGAGTTTGAAAATTTTGCTAACAGCGCTAGAACCAATATTGGTGGGGTTTTGGTAGAAGGTAAGAAAACAAAAATCCTTTATTCCTATGCCAAATGCTGCAATCCGATTCCAGGTGATCCTGTAATAGGTTATATTACAATTGGGGAGGGGATAAAAATTCACAGAAAAACTTGTCCCAATCTTATCCGTATTTCTGAAAATGATTCCAGTAAATTAATTCCTGTTCAATGGCCTGAAGGAGAAGGTAATCTTTTTGTTGCAGGACTAACCGTAATGGGTGAAGATTCTCCCGGCTTATTAAATGAAATTTCTCATGCAATAGTGGCATATCAAAACACAAACATTAAATCTATAAATATTAATACAAGCGATTCGACATTTGAGGGGAATGTTACACTATATGTACAAAATCTGGAACATCTGTCAAGGATAATAGAAAGACTGAAAAAACTAAAAGGGATATACACTGTTGAAAGACTGGAAGGAGCATAATGCCCCAGGAACCAGCTTTTAATGAATCGGCACGATTTCTTGCAATTGATTATGGATTAAAACGAATCGGACTTGCATTAAGTGATCCCCTGAATTTGTTTGCATACCCATTCAAAACTATTCTTCAAGATCAACATTTATGGAATGAACTTGAAAAGATCATACAGGAAAAAAATGTAAACAAAATTATTTTAGGTTATCCTTATAAATCAGGAGGGGGAAGATCAGGAATTGCAATAGCTATTGAAAAATTTGCAAAAGATTTGACAAAAAGATTTGCAATAGAAATTATTTTCTGGGATGAACACTATACATCTGCTATTGCTCAGGCAAAAATACTTGAATCAGTCACAAAAAAATCCAAAAGAAGAGACAAAGGTTTACTTGATATGAATTCTGCAGCCATTATTCTGCAGGAGTATATTAATTCTTTAAATTGACATTTATAATCTGATAAGCTATTTTCGAACATCATAATTTCAATAATGGGAGCACGTTTATGTCACTTGATGCACTCGGAATGATAGAAACCAAGGGGTTGGTTGGTGCCATTGAAGCAGCAGATGCAATGGTAAAAGCAGCTAAAGTGGAACTGCTGGGGAAAGAAACAATCGGAGGCGGATACGTTACCGTCATGGTTAGAGGAGATGTAGGAGCCGTCAAAGCAGCTACAGATGCAGGTGCTGCTGCTGCCCAGAGAGTCGGTGAATTAATTTCTGTACATGTCATTCCGCGTCCACACACTGAGGTTGAGTCAATACTGCCTAAACGAAAGTAAAATATGCCTAAAGCACTAGGGTTAGTTGAAACCCGCGGGCTCGTTGCTGCAATAGAAGCAGCGGATGCCATGCTAAAGACTTCCAATGTTGTTTTAATTGGAAAGGAAATAATTAAGCCTGCGCTGGTTACTATTAAAATTGCAGGTGACGTAGCTGCCGTTAAAGCTTCGGTTGATGCAGGAGCTGCGGCAGCAAAAAAAGTCGGAATTGTCGTTTCCACACACGTCATACCTCAGCCTGATTCTCAAATGGAATTAATTATCCCCGGAATTAAAGATGGTGAAGTAAAGAGGGAAGATCATCCTGAGGCACCACGCCGTCAGTCAGTTGAAAAATTAAAAAAAGAACAAATAAAACCTGTTGAAATTTCACCGGAGCCGGAGATTGAGGAGCCAAAACTTGAGAGAATTCCTAAAGCTGAAATAAAAAAATCTTTTGAAAGTGAAAATCTGTTTACCGGAACTACTGATCATCTTGAAAGGCTCAGGATGGAAGCATTGGGGAAGAAACCTGAAAAAATTAAACAAACAGAAGCTCAAGCCCCAATTGAACTTGAAAAAATGAACGTTCACGAACTACGAAAACATGCCCGAGAAACCGAAGGTTTTCCTATACAGGGAAGAGAAATTTCCAAAGCAAACAGAAAGAAATTATTGGACTATTTCAGGAAAATATCCTGACTGATTGTTCCCGAAATCTCTTAAAAAGAATGAGTAAATCTTTTATTTAATCGATCAATCATTTCTCGTACAAGCTAACTAATTCAAAACTTTTCACTTATGGTATTATTGTTAAACCCGCTCCTTATCAATCATATACTAAGAATATTTTAACTTGTGACTTCACTGTTTAGAGTATTTTTTTTATATATATTTAAATAATGAAAAAAAATTTGCACATAATAATTCTTTCGGTGATTTTTTCAATAATACTGTGGATTTCTATTTCATTATCGAATGATTACTATGCCACATTTAATGTGCCTGTGAAACTTATAAATTTACCTTCCGGATATTCCACAGCTTCAAATTTTCCGGAAAATATATCGGTTAAATTAAAAGGTAAAGGATGGAAACTGCTGGGAGTAAATCTTAGCGCCAAATCGGAATATAACATTTCGGTTGAAGATAGCGGGAAGATCAGCGTTAATTTATACAATTACCTTCCTGAGAATCAGTGGCTTACATCCGATGTGGATGTAATTGATATTTCGCCGGATACATTATCGTTATATGTTGAAAAAAATTTTATGAAAAAAGTTGCAATAATTCCTGATCTTAATTTGAATTTCAAATCAGGTTACGGACTTGCTGCTCCCTTGACTATATCACCGGATTCTACTACCATATATGGACCCAGAAGTGTTGTCAGGAATCTCTCATCTGTTTCGACTCAAAGAAAGAAATTTGTGGATCTGGATAATCAGTTGGTGGACATTGTTCCTCTGGAAAATTTACCTGGTGTGATTTACAAAGTCAGCGAAGTAAAAATCTCACTGAATGTGCAAAAAATAGTCGATAAAGTATTTGATAATGTATTAATTCGAATAATCGATTTACCTGTCGACAGGGACGTTGTATTGCTGCCAAACAAAATATCCGTGAGTGTAAAAGCAGGCATAGACATTTTGGGGAAAATGAGTAAAGATGATATTAAGGCTTATATAAATTACCGGGATGTAGTTCTTGATACACTCGGGATCATTACTCCCAGGATAGAACTGCCTGAAAACACTTCTCTCGAATATATAAAACCGGAGAGATTGAGATATATCATTAAGAAATTTTAATCGGAAAAATACATCTTTATGTTTATAACCTTTGAAGGTATAGATTTCTGCGGAAAATCCACACAGGTGGAACTCCTTAAAAAATATTTCCTGAATAAAGGTAAAAAAATAGAAATAATCAGAGAACCCGGGGGTACGGAAATCTCTGAACTGGTAAGGACAATACTGCTTGATAAAAAACATTTACACATGGTTATGGAAACCGAAATTTTTCTGTTTTCTGCTGCACGTGCACAGCTGGTCAGGGAAAAAATTAGACCTTATCTTACTCAGGGAATCTATGTAATTTCGGATCGATTCCATGATTCCACTACGGCTTACCAGGGTTTTGGGAGAGGAGTGGATATTGAATCTGTCAATCACATAAATAGTCTGGCTATAGGAGATACAATTCCTGACATCACTTTTTTTATTGATATAACCATAGAGGAGGCAGAGAAAAGGAAGAGGATGATGGAGGATTTTAATCCCGACCGTATTGAGATCTCCGATTCTTTATTTTATGAGAAGGTCAGAGCTGGTTATCTTTACATTGCCGATAAAGAGAACCGAGTTCGTATAATTAATGGAATGAGATCAATAGAAGTTATTCAAAAAGATATAATTGAGGAAATAAGTTTATTGGAAAAAAAGGAGTTAAGATAATATGAAATTGAAGTATTGGAAGTCGTTTATTTCAGGAGCAATTGTAATTATTCTGTTCTCAGGATTCTTCCCGGGAGAAGATGATGTTTATTTCCAGATTTCGAAAAACATTGATTTGTTCGGAAAAGTATATAAAGAGATTTCTCTCAACTATGTTGATAATATTGATCCTGAACAATTTATGCGTGCCGGAATAGAAGGGATGCTGGGTACTCTGGATCCTTATACAATATATATAGACGGTGACAAAAAAGATGAAATTGATTTGATTACAAACGGTAAATACGGAGGTGTTGGAATATCTATCGGAGTAAGAGGAAATGCTGTCACCGTTATCGAAGTGCTCGATGGCTATTCCGCTCAACGGCAGGGTATAAGGATAGGGGATGAAATCATCGGAGCAAACGGCGTGAGTATTTCTCCGGATAATATTGATGATGTTTCCAATCTTGTAAAAGGAGAACCAGGAACAACAGTTGATTTGACAATTGTCAGAAACGAAGAGCAGGATACCATTCACTTTAATTTAGTGAGAGAAGAAGTTCTGGTAAAGAACCTGGCTTATTATGGATTTGTACCTGCTTCAAGTAATAATGTTTATTTGAAGCTTTCTAGTTTCAGCCGTTCCGCATCCTCTGAAGTTCTGGATGCACTTAAAAAGCTTAAAGCAGAAAAAGAAATTAAATCAATTGTGCTGGATCTGCGTGGGAATCCCGGCGGATTGCTTGATGTGGCAGTCGATATCTGCGATAAATTTCTTCCAAAGGGTGAGTTGATAGTTACAACGAAAGGAAGGGATGATACGAATATTAATCAGTATTATGCTGATCAGGAGCCTTTTGTTGGTAATGCGAAACTGGTTGTTTTGATAAATGAGGGCTCAGCTTCTGCATCCGAAATTGTAGCCGGGGCAATGCAGGATCACGACAGAGGGATTATACTTGGAACAAAATCATACGGCAAAGGACTTGTACAAACAATTACTCCTTTGAATTATAATGCTTCGCTCAAAATCACCACGGCAAAATATTATACTCCAAGCGGGAGATGCATTCAGAAGATAAACTATGCCGAAAATAATAAAGTTATTACAGGAGCTGATTCCATTCTGGCAAGTAAATACTTTACCAGTAACAAGAGACCGGTTTACGGTGCAGGAGGTATAACACCGGATACGACAGTTAATTATAAAATTGAAGGAGATATAACTAAATACCTTCTGGCGAAAGGTTATTTCTTTAAATTTGCCGATCATTATTATTATAATCATCAGAACGAATCCTTCATTTCATTAAAAAATGAAAAATTATTCGCTGATTTTAAAAATTACCTGAAGGATGAAAATTTTGAATATGAATCTGATGCTGAGAAAGCCATAAATAAATTAATTGCCGATGCTGATCAAAAAAAGGTGGAGGCTCCTATACATTCTGAACTTGAGAAGCT
>DATICR010000493.1:0-9319 GCA_035456745.1 Ignavibacteriaceae bacterium | reverse complement strand
AAAAATATCCACAGTGTTCCCGGTTTTGTTTATTAAAGTTTAAAGAATTTATCTATCCTTTCCTGATTCTATCATAAGCTTACTTATGATTACCAGTGACATAGTTATTGCAGTGCCAATTAAAAAAATTCCTGCAAATGTCTGAAAAAGCTGATGCATTGTTATTTTATATAGCTGCTCTATTGCAACAGAAAAAGCGGCAAAGATTATCATAATTGCAAATAGGAGCCGGATACCATAACCCTTTATATATTTTACTGCGGTTGATCCTATTTGGGCACCTATGGAAGCACCGAACAGCATTATCACAGCTGCTATTAATTCTACCCTTCCCTTTAAAGCATAGGTGAAGCACCCATAAGCTCCACTGAAGAGTACAGTAATTAAACTCGTGCCAACCGCAATTGCTGTAGGCAGTCCGATTAAATAGACTAGGGCGGGCATTATTATAAATCCTCCGCCTACACCCATAAATCCTGAAAGAAATCCTGTGAATAAGAATATCAAAAAAATAATCCAGATAGAAACGCTTTCAATATCTGAAGCCGCAAAAGAAACCATCGGAGGAAAGTTTATTTTATGAAGCCGTTCTGAGATTTTACTTCGTTCCGGCTTCAACTTTATGCCGGGAGTTTTATTTTGTTCCTCTTCTATTTTCTTAAGCATTTTGGGCTGGATGACAAAGTAATCATATAACATGTAGATGCCAAGAGTAAACAGAAGAAACATATAGCACCATCTCACTACAACACCCACATCACCTGATTTTTCAAGTGCGATTATGACTTCTGAACCGATTTCTAATCCCATAATCGAAGTAATTATTGATATCAGTCCGAGTTTCCAGTCAATATTTCCCATCTGCTGATGTTTTTTTACTGCACCAATGGTCTGACCAAAAATATTAGACAGGTCTGTACCGATTGCAAATGCCATGTGGAATCCGAAAATGTTTAAAGCAGGAGTAACAATCCAGCCCCCACCTACCCCAAAAAATCCTCCCAGAGTACCAACACAAAATCCTATGATAAGTAATAAAAAAACATTGAATTCAATTCCGGCAACAGGGAGATAGATATTGAAAATTTCCATGTCTTATCTTTTTCTCAGTAGCTGCTATTTGGATTCAATGGTTCTTTAATCCGGCATTTAGCAGCAGGAATTTTAATATTTTCTTATAACAATTCTTTAATCAACCTGTGGTTATGTTCAAACCACGAGATTTCATCCCTAAGGGAGACAGTCGGACTTATCATTATAATTACAGGCGGATGAAAATTCTGTTTTATAAATTCAGTAGATATTTCATCAATTGTTCCGGTAATTGTTCTTTGTTCAGGCAGAGTTCCGTTTTCAATGACAGCAGCAGGCATTGCCGGATTCATTCCATTTTTTATCAGCTCGTTGCAAATCTTTTCTATTCTCGATGCACCCATATAAATGATAAGATTTGCATTTTTCAGTTTTGCAAGTTTATTCCACTCGACCTGTGTTTCCGGTTTATCGGGACAGTCGTGTGCAGTTATTAAAACACATTGTGTAATAAGTCCCCGGTGAGTAATAGGAATACCGCTATAAACAGGAGCTGAAAGTCCTGAGGTGATGCCGGGAATGACTTCAAATTCAATATTTTCTGCTTTAAGTGCAGCAGCCTCTTCTGAACCCCTTCCAAAGACAAACGGGTTCCCTCCTTTTAATCTGATAACATTGTAACCCTGCCTGGCTTTATCGATCAGAATTTGATTTATTCTTTCCTGTTCGATAGGATGATGACCTGATTCTTTACCAACAAAAATTTTTTCACAATGAGGTTTACAGAAGGCTAATAAATCATTGTTTATTAGTCTGTCGTAAACTACTACCTCAGCCTGCTTTAATTTATTTAAAGCTTTGAGAGTTATAAGTTCCGGATCGCCCGGACCTGCACCAACGATATAAACTTTACCGCATTCCAAATTGTAAACCTCACATTCATTTATATGTTTTTAAGTACATTCACAATCAGAAATCCTGCAGTTGCAACGAATATTATGAGGAAAACAGCAATAAGTACATCTGCCTGAGAATCCATACCTGAAGAGACTTCCTGTTCACGAGCCAGTATATTGTTTATCATCTCAATTGTTCTTCTACCGATTTTTTTAAATTGTAGATCATAATTAGCCATCGCTTCCCGACTTAATGTATCAGATCTTATTTCATCAAAAAATTTATTATACGTTTCCGACATTTCAGAATAATCTGTTCTTATTTCGTTGATCTCGTTTTCGTTCAAAGCTTTTCTACCTATTAATTCACCGAATCTTTGATGAAAATCTTCTTTTGCTTTTTGCCACCTGAGATACCTTTCCTGGGAGTACCCTCTGATTAGTAAATTCTTTTCCTCTCTTCTGAGTTGAAGTTCAGATTCTTTAAGCAAATGAACGACATCGATTATTTTACCGCTTTTTTCGATTTGATTCGTAAATATCCAGCCGAGAATGCCGCTAAAGAGAATCAGGCTGATCATTATTGAGAAAGTAATGATGAGCTTTTTTCTTAATATTTTCGAATCACTCATAAGAACACCCCGAATATTTTTTATAATAAGTTAAATTCTTTCAGTATTTCCTGAATATAATACTTCGGATTTTTCTCACCTTTTTCTATTAAAATCTTTTCCCAATCCCTTGATGTGAATCGTTTGAACAGATTGGTTTTGATTTTGATTGAATCTATCTTTTTGTTTTGTATTATTTGTTTCCTGAATTCAGCGGCCAGTACTGTGATTTTATTATAGATCTGAGGTATTAATTGGTCTATTTTTTTCTTCATAGCTTTTACAAAAAACGGGGCTTTACCCTGGGAGGATATCGATATAGTTAAATCTCCGCGTCTAATATTTGCAGGCAGAATAAAATCACAGAGCAGGGGATTATCTGCCACGTTGAGCAGTATACCTTCTTTTGTGCAGTCTTCTCTTACAGTTTTGTTTATTACCGGATTATCCGTCGCACAAAAGACTATTTTGTAATCCTTAATGTATTCTGTGGAATAATTTTTTTTGATAATGTTAATTTTCTTTTTATCAGACAGATTCTTTAAGGATAGACAGAATTTAGGGGAGAGCACGGTTATATTTGCACCGAATTCAAGAAGAGATAGTACCTTTCTTGAAGCAACCAGGCCACCTCCTATGACAAGACAGTCAAATTTGACGAGATTTATCAGAATCGGATAATAACCGGGTTTTTCTTTCATTTTCATATAATTTTCTCCCCAGCCTATCGAAAAATATCAGGTATGTATAGAAAAGCAACCGGTGAAAAAAATCTGTAATCTTTGTGTGGTTTAATAGTTCAGGCTATTAAGTGAAAGAGTCCGGTTTAAAATGAAATGGCATTTAAAAAGGAAAAAAGCGGGATGGAAAGAATCCATCCCGCTTTGAGTGTTGTGCATAGCAAATATAGAATATTAATTTTTAATATGTGTAGATATTGATCACAAGTCTAATAATAAATGTATAAGAATAGTGTTAACTTATTATAAAATAACTAATTACACTATCCCATCCATAATTTGTAAAAAAAAAGATCCCTATCCTGATTTTCACTATATTCCCGTAGCAAAAATATTAGAATTATGTAACCGGCAAACTGCTGTAATGATAGTCCCGGATTCATTCATCTGTCATTTCATTCAAACCAATACTTAGAGCAGTACAGAGAATCCAAGCAATAATGCTATAGAAGATAATTTATAAGTGTAACTGGAGCTGTAAAAACTATTACCATCGTCATTAGTGTAAGTAAATTTTCTATAATTTAACTCTGTTCTGAGAAGAACACTTTCACTTAATGGTACTTTTATTCCACCTCCCAAATTCAAAATCCCTATATCCAGCGAATTTGACATTCTTGAAATATCTCTGTTTACAGGAAACTGGAAAGAATTTGTTAATCCATATCCTGCTCTTAAAAATGGATAAACATTTGAGTTTTTAATTTTGAATGTATAAGCAAGATTTCCAAGGAATAGAAAAGACGGTTGACTTTTTTCGAGAGCGAATATGTTAATTTCAGGCTCAACAGAAAGACCATCGATTATATAATAAGCAGGGATAATTCCCAGTTCAAAGTATATCCTGGATTCCGATTCCTCACCACTAAAATAAGATGAAGAATATTCGGAGGATGATTCAATACTCCCTAGGCTTCCTGTGAAGTTTAGTTCCCATATTCCTTTGTGAAATAAATTATTATCGGTTTGTGCTGGTGTTAATATTTGGACAGCAAACAGGATTAAAATGACTAAAACTAAATTTTTCATTTCGACCTCCCTTAAGATTTTTTTGATTACCCTGATTATATAATTAATCAAGAATATTTAATTGTCATAGAATTGTAAAAAAAATGCAGCCCCCGAATAGAGACTGCATTTTATCATTCTCAAATTAATTTATTTCATTATCATCATTTTCTTTACTTTAACAAAGCTTCCTGCTTCAATACGATAGATATATACACCGCTTGCGAACTCTTTTGCGTTCCATTCATATTGGTAATACCCCGGATCAAGTTTCTGATTAACAATAGTTGCTATTTCTGCTCCGAGAATATCATAAACCTTCAAGGTTACCTTAACTTCCTTAGGAATACCGAATTTAATTGTAGTGCTGGGATTAAAAGGATTCGGATAATTCTGCGATAAGCTGAATTCAACAGGTATAATAGAGTATTCAACCTGTATAGCTTCAGTATACTCTGAACTTCCATCAAGGTTTATCTGCTTCAGCCTGTAATATACAATTCCTTTACCGGATGTTATACCGGCATCTTTAAATGTATATTGCTGCGGCTCTGCGGTTGTGCCGTGTCCTTTTATGCTACCGATCTTCTCAAATGATTTATTATCAGCACTTCTTTCAATATCAAAGGCAGAATTGTTGATTTCAGTTGATGTTTCCCAATTTAAGGTAATACCTTTTTCGTCAACATCAGCTTTGAACGCTGTAAGCTCAACTGGTACAGGATTCAGACCAAAGAAATCTACAATCTTAGCCATCAGTTCCTGCTTGGTTGATTCTGCAGCTCCGTCCGTTAATCCTCCGAACTCAAATGAAGCTCCGATTGTTTTATAAGTGCCCTGATTATATGCTACTGCGCAGCCATAAGCAGGGTTAACATTATTGAATATCATATATGCGGGTGAAATATTAACCAGATGATCGATCCAGTTATTTTCCCCGCCGTAGGAGAAGCTCATACCTTCAGTAAATGTACCGGCAACCCCCTGGATGGTTCCAAGATCACTTCCGCCATCACTGATTCCGTCAATATTAAACATCGTATGAACCGCAGTCTGTGGATCATAGGCCCATGTATCACCGCCTTCCATATATATCATCCCACCGTCATTAAGGAAATCAGCAAGAAGCTGTCCATCGGTGCCCGATAACTGATAGTTTGAACTATAGATACCGAGACATACGAAAATTGATCTGTAAAGATTTAAATCCGGAGGCAATGATTCCGAATAATCATAAGTAACCCCGGCTGCATCAAGTGATGTCATAATTGCGGGACTTGAGCTATGGTTAGGATCAAAACACAAAACCAATACCGGAACCTGTCCAATAATTAATGATAGAGAAGCCTGAGCAGTCAATCCCGGATCCGCATTTATATTAAAATCGAACTGGGCATAATGTCCTGCAGGAGTATTTTCATCAGCACTGACGCTGAAAGTTTTAGTTACTGATTCGCCTGATGCAATATTTCCATAGACCTGTGTAGTTGTATTAATAATCACATAAGGATCAGTTGATGACAGTTCTCCTATTACGGAAACTGCTGCTGAAGATCCATTGTTTTTTATTTCAATAAGCAAATCTGCAGTCTCTCCGGGATCAAGAGATCCATTATTATTTCCACCCGGATCAGAAACTGTGTAGTTTCCTAATTCGAATAATGGCGCATGAGCCCTGAGACTAAAATTACTCTGCCATGTGTTAGCTCCGTCTGTTGCTTCAACACTGAATGGTATTGAATGCAAATCCGGTATCTGGGGGTCAACAACAATTGTAAAACCGTTATTTATTGTAATAGTTTCCCCGGCAGGAACTGAGTTATAAAATTCACTCGAGTCGGTAATAGTAACAAACTCATCTGCAGAGCTTATATTTATTGTAACATTAGTTGCGTCTTCAACACCAACGTTATTTGCTCTCAGAGTCAGGAAAGGAGATTCACCATAATCGAGCATTCCATTGTTGTTTCCTGATGCATCATTAACAATGCAGGTATCTACCACAACATAGGGACCCTCTGCCGGAACAACCTGAATAGGAACTGAATATCTGTAGTAATTTTGTTTGGTAACTGTCAGAGTAACGGTATTACCGGGAGTAATAACAGGAACTTCTATAGAAACCGGGGCACCTGTTCCTTCGGCGACACCAAGTATTTCACTGTCCAATGTTAAAGCAATTAGAGAATTTTCATCAGCAGTTACATCAAAAGAAGGTATACCGGTTATCATTACAGGGTTATGAGATACTGTAAGGTTTTGCGGCACTTCGGAATAAACAGTTGTAAAAGCATCTCCATGGTGATGGAACAAATAATAAGTACATTCTTTATTGCCTGTATTATAAGGCCATGATGATTGCTGCAGGAAGTACTTCCCGTAAATATTGCCAAAAGAAGGTAAAAGTTTAATAGGTCCGGCCACTCCATAATCAGGCATAAAGTTCGGCCACATATAATCATAAAATCCCCATGTATAAGCATCATTTACGAATGAATATGATGTTTCGGTTGCAGCTATAAGTCCCAGAGCGCCATACTGACTTCTGTGAAATGCTTCTGAGAAACAAATGGAACTGTAATTAAATTTCCCAGTCAGGCAGTTCATCGAGAAAACGAAAGTCGGATACTGATTTGTCAACTGATTAATATTTGTAACAGAATACGCTGGTTCACCCCATAAGGTTTCCCCGCCGTGATCACGATGTTGAATAAGAAATGCACCACTGTTAAGATCAGCATTTATTCTCGAGGCATTACCTCCCCAATCATTGAGATAAGCAGGGGAAGCAGGTATATAACCGAGACCATTGGGACCGAAATAATTTACCACCGTTGCAGTATTTGTTGCAGTCGACCAGATGGAAAATGGAGGGTTCCCGTCGTACAAAGCATTTTCTCTTTTTGGAGTTTTTCCAAGTTCATTTTCAAAGAAACCGGCAATTGTCTCCGAGCAAATCTGGAACCATCTTTCTGTAGACCATCCAAGTGCTGTTACAGGATTGTTATAAAATGCCGGACTGGTCGGGGGATTCCTTTCATAATTCAGGAATTTTTCGATCATTATCTGAAGCTGGCTCTCATTCTGTGCTGTAATTCGTGCTGTTGCAATATCAGGTAAATGATCACCGTCAACGTCAGCATACTTATTATCCGATATACAAGTATAGTCATATATATATGTTGGAGAAGTAATTGTGCTTCCGCTCGTTCCGTAATCTGCCAGGAACAGAACTGCAGCAGGCGGAATAGACCAATTATTATACGCATTATTAATATAATTTTCGATTGCAGTGGTAGTATTACCTCCGACTTCCGTCGTTGTAACAATACCTGTCCTGATTCCCTGTTCGGTTCTGAACTGTTTTATTGAGTCAGCCCAGGCAAGAAAAACCGGATCATCCGGAGAGATTATGAGGTATTCAAAATCTTCTGTTCGCGAATCTGAATGATAATTATAATTTGCTTTTGGAAGGATTTCCCAGTTAAGGAAGGTGCTCATCAGAATAGGATCCCACCAGCGGTTTCGCAGTCTGTTTTCACCAAACTGACCGTTACCGCCAACAAAAGTGATGTTTACCTTCACGTCTCTGTAAACAATCAGTTCCTTTGTAACCGGGTTATACTGAAACGGAGTGATCCCAATTATTCTGGCATCAACCCCACGTATTTTAAGAGGGGTAGATATTATTACAGGATTTTCCGGATAGAGTGAATTTGTTGAATATAATGCTTCATTTTTCTTGTACAGAAGCGGTCCGTTCTCAGTTTCAAGCGGAATACGCGGAGCCGGTGAAACTAAGACATTCGAATATTGTTCTGTTCTTGATGCAGTAAGCTGGAATGTAACGTCTGCACCCTGCGGTACAGCAATGTATTTGCTCAACCCCGGCAGGTCGGGAGCTCCTTCATTATTAGGCAGAAAAACTCCCGGCAGTTCAATTTTTTTCATCATAGTACCGTTTATATCAACATCTTCCATCTGGAATTGTTTCGTTGAATAATTGATCTCTACACTATTTGTGGAAGACGCAGCAAGTGATAATCCTGCTTCATACCAGTTGTCAGGGTAGGAAATGATTTGAGACTTCACCTCATTGGGCAAAGCAAAAAGAACTAATAAGAGCAATAACCTTAAAATGGAAATTTTAAGAAATGTATGTTTTTGTTCCACCTTTTTTCTCCCGCTAATTTATTTTTTACCGATTATGATCAGTTATTAATTAAAATCCTGCAAAAGCAAGAACGAACAGAATCTCTTTAATGAAAATAAAATTTGGAGTAATAATGAAACATAATTAAGCAGCTTAATTATTAATATGATAAGCCTTTAATTTATGAGCACCAAAAATTGATCTTAATACAAATTTGTTCAATTTAAGATTTAAAGTAAACACCATCAACAATTAATATGATAAATGGAGCATTTTTTTCCCCTTTAAGAAACTTTTTTGTTTTTGAGACAAGTTTCACTATAGAATATTTCAACAGTTCAGATAATTATATAAGAGTGTATTTTATTTCCTGCAGCTTAACTTTAATAACAATTTTTTTAACCAGGGCAGGCTTATCCACCATTATTCCGGGCATATGTAAGTCGGTGGGAAAGAAAATTGCAAACATTCCCTCTTCCAGTTTCAGGTAATTTTTATCTCCGCAATAAAGTATAAAATCATTTTCCGAATCATACTGAGTTGCTTGTTCATGGTTATCTAATAAGGAATAACCAATTAATTCGGTGCCTTCGGACATGTAGTGAATATCGATATACTTACGGTGAGCTTCAAGTCTACAGTCTTCCAGATCTTTAGTCTTGTATTCACTTACTATTGAAAAGATATCATCCCCCTCAATTTCGAATTTGCCCACTTTCCGCTTTCTGAAATCGGTATCTTTAATATATTGCAGCGCTTTGCTTATTGATGGATTTATATCTGAATAAAGCCGATAATTCTTAATTCTGTCAAGTATCATAACATCCCCAAAATAATATTTAGTTAAATGCTATATAAGAAAATAATTACTTAATAGCA
>DATICR010000492.1:0-6026 GCA_035456745.1 Ignavibacteriaceae bacterium | reverse complement strand
ATTAGTCAGGAAAGATACACTGCATGCAATTATGGTTTTATGGAATGTAACAATTCAGGCAATAGGGGCGTGGCTAATATTTGCTTCGATTACGGCGATAATTTTATACTCTATATTATTTCTGATACTCAAAAGACTTAGATCAAATATATTGCATTAAGTTTAGGTAAATATAGGGATCCTTTTTAAGTATAGAGAATTGAATTAGGATAAGTATTTATTAAATAATTAAAACACAGAATAAAGTTAACCATCTGAAATAATATTAGTGTGAATGGTGTGTGAAACAAAATTGTAGAAGAGGTTAGTTGTTCAAATAGAAATATTTAACTGTAAAAATGGCTAAAATAATAACTTTTAGCTATCACCAGATGATTGGTACAGTTAATTATGATTGGCGCCCTATAGAAAACTATAGGGCATTTTTTTTATTAAACTATTGAGTAACTTATTTCGCATAAAAAGAAAGGAATACTATTATGAAAGAACTTGATAAGAAGACAAAAGATGGATTGCAAAAAAAATCAAGCGAGTTTAATAGAACATCTGAGTATGCACATGTTGAGAGAATGATTAAGGAATGTATGGATGAATTAAAAGAATTAAATGTCCATATAAATGGTATAAAAAATGGATTAAAAAAGTACGATAATAATATTATTGAAGATTTGGAAGAAACTAAGAGTAAGATTAATAATGTGATAGGATTGATTAAATTGTTATTTGAGAAAGAATCCCTCTTAGAAAAGAAATAGGGACTTCTCATTTTTACCCTAAATGCAATTTTTTTTAGTGCTCTAAAAATAATTTAGAAAGCATTGATATTTTAGGACTGTTTTATCTGTAACTTTGGAATATTAGAAAAATAAGCAACCTGTAATAAATATTTTATATGAACGTACAAGACCAAATCAAAAAGTATATCGCAAGCCAGCCTGAACCAAAACGTAGTGACATGCAGGCGTTGCACCTGCGCATTCTTCAGGCGTTGCCAGGATCTAAACTATGGTTCGAAGATGGTAAAAACAGTGAAAATAAAACTGTCAGTAACCCTACTGTAGGATATGGATTGCAGACAATAAAATATGCTAATGGAAAAACCAGGCAGTTTTTTCAAATTGGTTTAAGTGCAAATAAAACCGGGATCTCTGTTTATATCCTTGGCATCAGGGATAAGACATACTTAGCCAAAACGTATGGTAAAAAATTAGGCAAGGCCAGCGTGACCGGCTATTGCATTAAATTCAAAACGCTGAAAGATATAAACATCGATGTACTTGAAGCGGCAATAAAATATGGGGTTGAGGCTACAGAATGAAAAAGTAGCCGAAGAAATAATTAAAAATAATAACCGTTTCAGGAATGCAAAATCACGTTATTGTACATTTCATTATTTCCATTTCTGTCCAATACAATGAAATAATTAAATTAATGAAACCTTGTAAAGAAGTTTATTGTTCGAATCTGGGAAAGGTTAACTCCGGGATTTATCCCGGAGCCAAAATGAGCAGGGAAAATTCATAATTGTTTTAACAGTTTATGAATATTTTACTTAAGGTAAATCAGCCACCCATAATTTCATTGTCCGTCTGTGACAATCCCCACTGGCTAAATTCAGTTGTTGCCGTCACTATTCTGATGTCATATATTGTAATGACTTTAATTTCCGGTATTATACGTGGAACCCAATAAACCGAGGAGACATTCCTACGAAAGCAATTGTTGTTACGAATCAGGCTGAAGGAATAGCCGGTATGAAACTGGTCGAGCGGCCTGAGCCGACAGCGGCGATAAATGACGTTATCGTGCAGGTTTATGCATCGGGATTTGTCCCGAGTGAGCTGGAATGGCCGTCAACGTGGACCGATCGTCTCGGGCGCGACAGAACACCTGCTATCCCCGGGCACGAACTTGCCGGCGTGGTTACATCCCTTGGTTACGGCTCCACTGGGTTCTCAGTAGGACAGCGGGTGTTCGGCCTTGCAGACTGGTATCGCAATGGAACACTGGCTGAGTACGTGGCGATCGAGGCACGAAACTTATCTCCCCTGCCGGGTGACGTTGACTTCACCGTGGGTGCGAGCCTGCCGATTTCGGGTCTCACAGCGTGGCAGGGATTGTTCGCGCACGGCCGCCTTCGCGCGGGACAGAGCATAATCGCACACGGTGCTGCGGGCGCAGTTGGGTCGATGGTCACTCAACTGGCACGTGAGGCTGGGGCCTACGTCATAGGCACCGGGCGTGCCGCTGACCGTCAGAAAGTTCTCGACTTCGGCGCACAGGAGTTTATCGATCTTGAAAACGACACGCTGGAAGACGCCGGAAGTGTAGATATGGTTTTTGATGTCATCGGCGGCGACATTGGAAAGCAGTCCGCGGGACTGGTTCGCGAAGGTGGGACGATTGTATCAATCGTCGGACCGTACGAATCTCAGCCGGACAACTGTCGGGTAATTGATTTCGTTGTCGAAGCCGATCGTGCTCAGTTGAATGAGATCATCCGTAGGGTGCGGGACGAACGGCTGCGGTCGAACATTGGAAACATCTCCCCCCTTGACCAGACTGTCTCCACCTTCAACTATAAGGAGCGCCGCGCAGGGAAAACGGTCATCCAGGTTCGTTAGAATTCAAATCCAAAACCATCTTCTTAGCCGCCGTAATAATGGATGAAAAATAAAATTATGCGGTGGAGTGAAACATTAGCTGGAGATTGAACTTTCCGGAATTTCCGGATAACTGAACTGTCACCTCTATCTCATATTAGCATGAAAAGAATTATTTTTGATGGGTACAAAAATAACTACAAGGTTATGGGAACGTCAATATGACGTCCTTTAATTAAGTGGAGGAAGTTATGCTTGTTAAAAAATTCTTCATCATCATTTTTATAATAGTAATTTCATCAACAATACTTGGTGCAAATAATTTAGAATTCCATTCCAAGGGAGATACTTCTCAAATGACATCACAGGAAATAATAATAGCAAAAGAAAAAGCAATTCTGGATCGCTGGATAACCGGCGATACATTTGGCTTTGTTGAAGCCGCCGCTGAAGAAATAACCTATTTTGATCCCGGCCTGGAAAAAAGATGTACGGGTAAAAAGGATTTTCAGGACTGGATTGCCGCTTTTAATGGGACATTCAGTTTTCCCGGTTATGAATTGCTTGATCCGCAGGTACAAATGCATGGGGATATTGGTATTCTTACTTTCAACTTTATTGGATTTATGAAGGATGGCAGCAAAGAGTATTTTAATACAACTGAAGTATACAAACTGATGGAAGGGGACTGGAAGCTGATAAGTTCTCACTGGTCACAAACTAAATCAATATGATTGATATCAGGAGAATCCTTTTTCATTCATATGTGACAAAATTGCTATCAATCCAGTGCAAGTTTCTGTGAAATCCGTCTTGTATATGCATTATCGGATGTACTTGAAGCGGCTATTACACTAAGAAAAATCTCTTTGATATCTTTTTTCTGCCAACTAAATTGAGTAGTAAATCACGCATAGTTAAATTATTATTTTTTATTTTTTAATCGAATTCTGTTGATTACAGAATGTTGGACTTCACATAGCCCTGCACTTGCAGGGCATTTTTATATCTGAATTCCTGGCTGTGCCATTGAAAACTTAATTATTTTTTTTCTGATTGAAAAAGAGTCGAAATTAAAGCCCCGTTTCTGTTTATTTTTGCCTGTTAAATTAATCCCACGCTGCCTGAGCAGAGTGGGATTTTTTATTGCTATTAACTATTTAACTGACACACTTCTATTCTGAACTTCAAAATTGCATCATTGGACTGTTCAAAATTACACTGTCAAGCCGTATCCCTTTTGCGGTAACTGTGAATGTGCAGACTAATTCTAAATTATCCGTTCTTCCTGGCAAAGGATAGGATTTTACCAGAACAGTGCCTACATCTTCATTAACAAATACCTGATCTTTTGAATCGGAAAATATTTTCCACTCGTTTTGTCCGGCCTTGGTTGAACTAACACCCTTTACGGTTGCATCTACTGAAATATCCAATCCCACATCTATCCTTGGTGCAGTGGTACTGGCTACGGCTGTTATCTGAGGCCCGTTTTGCGGAGAAATACTTTCGGTATAATTGATTTTACCGTTAACTATATAATCGGGATTACCCTTGATAACAGGATTGGCAAGTCTTTGGTCAAGTGTGATGGTCCCACGCA
Organism: Ignavibacteriaceae bacterium; assembly: GCA_035456745.1. Taxonomy (GTDB): domain Bacteria; phylum Bacteroidota; class Ignavibacteria; order Ignavibacteriales; family Ignavibacteriaceae; genus DATFVA01. The sequence continues at coordinate 1,820 of DATICR010000492.1, read as the reverse complement.
AAGTTGTTTCGTGGGTTAAACTGGCTTTGTTAACTAAGTCGGATGAGACTGGATTTGTCATAGAATTTTCCTGGCAGCCTACTAAAAATAGAACTGAGGAAATAAACAAAGAAAAAATAACCTTTTTCATAGCTATCTCCTTTTTTTAATTTCATAATATATTTTACTTATTAAGCTATTACGACTGAAATGTATATAATTAGTATTAATCGGATATTAAGATGAAATTAAAATTTTTTAATATGACCGGGTTTTCTCTGAATAATTATACAAATGCGTCAAACCTATCTAAAATAAATCGTACCCTAAAGAGGGTAACTTAAACATCTGGGAAAACAGAGTAAACAGAGAGATGGCTTCACCATTTAGATTGTAAAATGGATAAGCATCCCGAAGGGATCAGCGTAAATCAAGCTCTTAACATTGAATTGTATATTAAATTATTGATATCTTTTTTCATTCCAACTAAACATATTTACAGCGTTCATCAGCGCCTGCCCCGCAGTGAAGCGTTGCGGGGTAAAAACTACCTGTTAGAAGTTGAGGGATGAGTCTGGAATGTGTGGAGAAATACATTTGATAAATACAATTGTAACTTATATCACTTGGCTCGTCACATATTTGTTTACAGGATTTTATTTTTCAGATCTTTTTATCCGGAAAATCGCTGATGATCCTTAAATCAATTTTTCCGTTTGAGATGGAGAGCTGTTATTGTTCCCGCAGGAGCAAAACATAATATTATAAACACGGGACGCTCTGAATAATTAAAGATGTACGCTATCTATGCGGGTCTAATCACAAGGATGGCATCATAAGAGATACAAAAAAAGATGCGGAAGCAAACGAGGAAAAATTTGACAGGAAAACAACAGAATAAAAATCCGGGCCTGGACTGTTGTTTTTGGTTGGAAAATTAAAATATTAGTACCGTTATATGTTAACTAAAAAGCTAATCTGATTTTTTATTCTTTTTTTTTGCCGGAGCTTCTTCTGTTTCCTCATCCTCCACTGAATGTGTTTCTTTAAGATTTGCTTCTTTTGCCGCTCTTCGGGCAAGCTTAATATAAAAATTATGAAGATGCTCTAAATCATCCTGAGTTAAGTCTTCTATATCTATTAACCTGTTGCTGGCGTCTTTTGAGGATGCAACCAATTCATTCAGCTTTAATTGAACTGCAAGCGATTCTTTATTCTGTGATCTTTGAATTAAAAAGACCATTAGAAAAGTTACAATTGTTGTACTTGTATTTATGACAAGCTGCCAGGTGTCGGAATAATTAAATATCGGTCCTGTAACCAACCAGACTACTATAATAAAAAATGCTACTGAAAATGCTGCTGAGCTGCCGGCAAAGATAGTGGCTTTGTGAGCAAAATGGTCGAACAAATCATTTAATTTCTTGCTTAAACTCTTTTTCATATAATTACCTTTGATTTTTGTTAAATATGATATGAATTTATTGAACCCCTGCAATCTTTAATTAATAAGAACTTGATAAAATTTTTTATATCATCGGCTCTTTTTATAATAAAATTAGAAGATTTGTAATGAAATTAATATAAATAATTTAAATAATATTATTTAACCTGTTGATAAGACACAATGAATTAACTTTAATATCATTTGCACAAAGAATTCGCTTAATATAATCTTTTTATAAAAATCGCTTCAGCAATGACTTTGTGTTTTTTTTACTTTATATGTTTATCTTTTTAAAGACCAATCAATTCGGGAACCTTAGTGCTCTTTGTGACCTAGTGGTAAGAACAGATAAAAAAATAATTCACCAATTCTCATCGCTTGCCTCTTTCTCTGA
>DATICR010000491.1:0-4445 GCA_035456745.1 Ignavibacteriaceae bacterium | reverse complement strand
CGGACGAAAAGCAACATTCATGAGTGCAATGTGGGCTGCAATTTTATGGGAGGCAGCTAAGCAGTTGTTCGGTTATTATATTTATAATTTTGGTGCATATAATAAAATTTATGGAGCCTATGCCCTGGTAGTCGTAGTCGCCTTCTGGATATATTATTCCTCCGTAGTCTTTATCATCGGCGCCGAAATCGGCCACATGTATTACGAACGCAAATTCCTCAGACCTATCGATAAAGTTACACAAAAGGAAATTCTTAAGTAGGAACTTTGTCACCAAATTTTTTTTGTGCTTTATAAAAATCGCTTCAGCGATGAAATATCTTCCGCTTAATAAAAAAGTAAGTCCGTTTAATATCATAACTGCTTTAAAACCCATCACGTTTTCTGTTAATTGCTAATTTTTAATTGTCAGTTATAAATTTTCCGGCAACTTTTCTTCTTTTAAATTTGACATTAAGGATTCTCATTACTATTTTTAATCAGACAATTTCATCTGATTAAGTAATGACTGTAATTTTCTCAAAAAAATGCGAATATGGACTCCAGGCGGTACTTTACCTCGCTGCAAACCAGTCGGGTGACGTTATTTCTGCCGATGAAATTTCACGCAAGCTCAATATTCCCAGGGAATTTATCTCTAAAATTCTTCAAAATCTCACTGAAAGCGGTATCGTCGATTCCAAAAAGGGAAAAGCCGGTGGTTTTTTCCTGGCAAAACATCCGTCAAAGATCAGACTAATTGATATCGTAGCAGCAATCGATGGCCTTGAAATGTTTAATAGTTGTGTGCTCGGTTTCCCGAGTTGCAGTCCCGATAATCCCTGTCCTCTCCATTCGAAATGGGGAGAATTGCGCTCTTTAACATATAAAATGCTTAACGATGAAACTATTGACCATTTTAAAGAAAGTACTCTGAGAAAAATCAGTAATTTGTAAAATTTTTTGATGATAAATCAGACTATAATATCTGAATATGCCAATTAAAAAGAAAATAATAAGAAATACAGAAAAACCGGTTCAGAAATACCGCTTTATAATACAAACAACTTTCGTTCTTTTATGTATCTGGATAGGCGCTGAGTTTTATTTGTTTAATCGTTACCTGGAGTCGGGAGGTGCTGCGGCATTTTACCACAGGCCTCCCGGCGTTGATGGTTTCCTTCCCATCAGTTCTTTTATGAGTTTTTATTTGTTTATTACCACCGGGGAAATTCATTATGCTCATCCGGCGGGACTTTTTATTTTCCTGGCAATCATAATGGTATCGTTTCTGTTCGGAAAAGCTTTCTGCAGCTGGTTGTGCCCTGTTGGATTTATTTCAGAGCTGATAGGGGATTTCGGTGAAAGAATCTATAAAAAATTATTTAAAAGAAGAATTCATCTGCCGAAATGGATCGATTATCCGCTAAGAAGTCTGAAATACCTGCTGCTCGGATTTTTATTTTATGCGGTCTTCTTCCTGATGTCTACACTCGCGGTAAAGGCTTTCCTCGACAGTCCCTATAATATTGTCGCCGATATAAAAATGTATTATTTCTTTGCTAACATATCGCAGAATGCACTTATCATCATTGCGGCATTATTCGTGCTCTCAATATTTATTAGAAATTTCTGGTGTAGGTTCCTTTGTCCTTACGGGGCATTGCTCGGACTGATTTCTTTCCTTAGTCCTCATAAAATAAAAAGGAATCCTGTCAGCTGCATCGACTGCGGCCTGTGTGCCAAGGCCTGTCCGTCTTATATAAAAGTTGATAAGGTGAATACAGTTGTATCCGATGAATGCAATACCTGCCTCAGTTGCGTGGATGTCTGTCCGGTTGAAGATACTCTTGATTTGAAATCGGTTCTTCCGGGAAAGAAAAAAGTTAATAAAAAATATGCGGCAATAGCTATTGTAGCGATATTCATGCTCGTTACCGGTTATGGAATGTTAAGCAAACATTGGGATAATAATATTTCCCGACGGGATTATCTCATTCATTATAAAATGATGAATACATACGGTCACCCGACAGGTACCGCAGCAATTAAAGAGTTTAATAAAGAAGCTGCATCGAATAATCTAAACAAAAAGGATTTCAATAGACCGGATAAAAGTAGGCAGATGCAGTAGACAAATGGCAGGTTCAGTAGGCAGAGGCAATAAGCAATAGGCAAGGCAGAAAATTTTTCTTTGTGTGCTTTATGACTTTGTGTTCCTTGAATTACTTTGAAAATTTTAAGCCTACTTAAAAAAAGTAATTTCGTTTGATCAGACGTGACGAAAACGAGGAACGTAACAAGATGCGTTGTGTTCTTTAGCTCTTTGTGCAACTAAAAAAGCGATGTAATATATAAATAATCGAATTTAAATTTTAATATTTAAGGAGATATAATGGAACAGAATAACAATGAATTAAATGCCAGTGATGTAAGGGAGCTTACTCTTTCGCAGATAGTCAACAGTAACTTCAGAGCAGCAGCAATTTTCGAGAAATATAATCTTGATTTCTGCTGCGGAGGTAATATTCCTGTTGATAAAGCCTGCGAAAAGAAGGGACTCGATTCATCCGTCGTTTATAATGAGCTCCGGTCATTAAGCGAAGATCACACACCGGATAATAAATTTGATGAGTGGAACCTCGATTTCCTGATCGATTATATTGTCAATAATCATCATGCATATATATTAAGAATGATTCCTATTCTGTCGGCACACACTCAGAAGATTGCCGCGGTCCACGGGAAAAATCATCCCGGGCTTCAATCAGTCGCCGAAATTTTTGAAAGAGTATATAAAGATCTCAGACAGCATATGATGAAGGAAGAGCAGATCCTTTTCCCCTTCATCAAACAACTCGTTAAGTCCGAAAGGAATGGGAAAAAAACAGAGGCACCTTATTTCGGTTCAGTACAAAATCCTATCCGGATGATGGAAGCCGAACATCAGGCAGCCGGAGATGAAATGCACGAAATACGTAAAATAACTGATAATTACCGCATCCCGGAAGATGCCTGCAATACATATGCGGTAACCCTCCGGGAATTAAAAGAATTCGAGGAAGACCTCCATAAACACGTCTACCTTGAAAACTTCATCTTATTCCCTAAATCCGTTAAATTAGAATCCGAGTTAGTGTAGTTAACCGTGAAAAAGTTTGGAAGAATGGATGACAGGATACAAATCGGAATGGCTGAATGAAAGCATTCATTCGCCATTCCCTTTTATCATCTTATAGTTTTTTATAAATTTCATTTTCAACTGCGTTGATTTATTAGAGTGAAAATTGAACTATTTAAAGCTAAATACATCCATTTATTGATCAATGAAAGACATCCTGAACATCTCCGATATAATTCTCCTCGTTGACAGCTTTTATAAAAAAGTCAATCTTGATAAATTGCTTTCCCCAATTTTCAATGACGTTGCTAAAGTTGACTGGGATGCTCACCTGCCGGTAATGTACAGCTTCTGGAGCGCCGTCCTTTTTGATACAAACACATATAAAGGTCAGCCGGTGGCTTTACATCTGAATCTCCCGATCACGAAAGATCATTTCAAACGCTGGCTTGAACTTTTCAAAGAAACAGTAGATGAACACTTCTCGGGGGAAAAAGCAGAAATCGCAAAGGAAAGAGCAGACTCCATTGCAGAGATCTTCAAGCTCCGCCTCGGTCTGGTGGGGAGTTGATTTAGTTCTTTATATGCTTTAAGTTATACCAAACATTATGTGGATCTTTTTCCGGGGAATGTATGGATCCCTTTTTGAGAGTTCTTGAAATCTTTTTATTGATTGCTGTCCCGGTTCTGATATTTTTTGTCAGAAGCAACTGGCAGAAACTGGAAATAAATGTAAATCTTATTTTACTTCCTTTTATCTGGTATTTAACCTACGCACCTATCCACGAATTAAGCCATATCATTGGATATTCCATAGCGGGAGTTGAAGTCACCGGTTACCGTTTAATGACGCATTTCCTCGAAGGAGATTATGGATTTTCTAAAATACAAACTGCAACAGCCCTGGGCACAGATTGGAAATCTCTGGTAATTCTTTCTTCACCTTACATATTTGATTTGATCTTTGTGCTTATCGGCTTCTTATTATTTAAACAAATCAAGCTTAGAAATTCCTTCCTGGCCGGACTAATTTTCCTTCTTTTCTGCCTCAGACCTTTCTATGATTTTGTCGATAATTATATCGCTGTCTTTTATTCCCAATCGGATATTACAATAATCTCCCGTATCATCGGAGAACCCATAACCTATATATTCGGAATTGTCTCCATCGGTTTTATCCTCCTGGTCAATTTGATCATTCTCGGCTGGTATAAAAACTACCCCGACACATAGTCAGCAGGGCAGATCCAACAAGCAAAATAAAAAGTTATTTGTTCAAATTTATTCAGGTTAACATTACAATTAAATAGCCATGATTTCAAACAAGTCCTTCCCATTCCAGGGG
>DATICR010000490.1:0-14826 GCA_035456745.1 Ignavibacteriaceae bacterium | reverse complement strand
TATTGCTTCTACGGTTCTGTTAGTTAAGTCACCTTCCCTGGCGTGGTATGCTATAATATGCTGTACTTCCGGGGGGAGATTAAACCGGTCTGCGATAGCGACCCCACTAAATGGATGTCTTAATAACTTTCCCGCTTTGCTAGTAGTTAATTGTCCGTTTATCTTATCGTATTCAAGTAGTTTGCCGACATCAATTAATATTGCACCGGAAATCAGGAAATCCATATCAATTTTGAGTTCATCACCAAAATTATCCATCATCCTTTTTGCAATGTCAACCGATAGCTGAACAGCTGTCCTCTTATGATTCATAAAGGAGATTTTACAATCTTTTATAAGCAGAGAGAATGGAATTACCTGTAAATCTTCAGCAGATAGCACGCTGTTTTCGATTGCGTAAATCCAGCATTGAATAGTTTTCTCTCGAAGCTCTTCATTTTTTATCCAGGTAATCTCGGGCCAGATTTCCAATACTTTATTGCGCATAGCTATTCCTGTTTATTGGATTATTAATCCTTCTTTAGCCTTTTCAGGTTTCTTTTGAACTAATACTGTATATGCTTTTATACCTAATAATACTGCAAGCAAAAACAAAAGGATTGAAATAAATGAAAGTATATAATTTCCATTAGTGACATTAGTATAAAATAACATCACAAGTGCTGTTAACGTAACGCCAAACATAAAAATCATCGGAATGAGTACAAACATAAAATTTTCCTTTAAACTAGCTACCCATACAGTTATAGCCAGTAATGCAAGTGCAGCAAGAAGCTGGTTAGCACTTCCGAATACCGGCCAGATAGCCATGCTCTGTCCGCTGAAAGTTAAAGCAGCACCAAATGCAACCGTAATTGATGTGGCAGCAAATCTGTTTTTAACAAGCACCGATTGTTCTTTGGTTCCGCTTATTTCGAAGAATTCCTGAAATGCATATCTTCCAAGTCTGGTAGCTGTATCCAATGAAGTAAGAGCAAATGCTGCGACAGCAAGTGCTACGAAATTAGTTGCACTTGAAGCTTTAATAGATAGAAATGGTATACTTTCAATAAAGTTAGCCACACTTATCGAGAAAGCCGCAACCGGTCCCTGTTTCATCATTATTTCTGCAAATTGTCCTCCACCAAGTGAAGAGACGGCAACCAGAGCAAGAACAGCGAGAACTCCTTCGATTAGCATGCCACCATAACCAATCAGCTTACCATCAGTTTCTTTATTTAACTGCTTTGCCGTAGTACCGCTTGCCACAATCGAATGGAATCCGCTGACAGCTCCGCAAGCTACAGTAACAAAAAGGGCAGGGAAAAGATAACCCACTTTATCGAGAGAGAAACTTGCGACAGCAGGTATGTTCAGGGCAGGTGATGAAAAAAATACACCAACTACGCCAAGCAGCATCAATGAATATAGGAAATATGAATTCAGGTAATCCCTGGGCTGCAATAAAATCCAGACAGGTGTAACCGAAGCCAGAAAGATGTACCCGAACAGAATTATTTGCCAGGTTAGTTTTGTCAAATGTAACGGGAACATTTCGCCAAGAGGTATACACAAGAACAGAAGAACGACACCGAATATAGAAGAAAGCCATAGAGGGAATTTAAATTTATAAATCGAGAGGCCAAACATTACTGCAAGCAGCATAAAGAGAATAGACGATGTTCCTGCAGCAGGAATGCTTGTAAAAGTGTCAGCAACAATGATTGTAAACACAGCAATTACCAGAATAAGAGTCGCCCAGGCGAAAAGCAGAAATAATTTCTTTCCACTTATTCCTATATATTTTTCTATAATGAATCCGATTGATTTCGACTGATGTCTTATTGATGCAATAATTGTAGTAAAATCGTGAACTCCACCTATAAGAACTGCACCGAATAATACCCAAAGATAAACAGGGATCCAACCAAATCCCGCTGCTATTACAGGACCTACAATAGGTCCTGCTCCTGCTATCGAAGCAAAATGATGTCCGAGGAGTACAGGAGATTTAGCCGGCACATAGTCAATACCATCATATAGTGTATGAGACGGCGTTTCCTTTTCTGCATTAATTTTTAATTTATTGGAAATGAATTTCCCATAAAACCGATATGCGATTATATAAAATATAATCGCAACGAGGATCAGTGTAATTCCGTTCATAGTGATCTCCGGAAATGTGAGTCATTAAAATTATAATTTTGAAATTATAGCGTCAGTCAGTTGTTGTGTCGTTGAGGCTCCGTATTTAAAAACCTCTGAACTTCCTTTTAATTTCATCATATCATATGTTTTTACTTTTCCTTCTTCTATAACCTTAGATATTGCACTGCGAATCTTTTGAGCTTTTTCATTCTCTCCTAAATGTTCCAGCATCATGCAGGCGCTTAAAATCATGGCGACAGGATTTACGATAGAAGGTTTAAGCTCCTGATATTTTGGAGCAGAACCATGAGTTGGTTCAAAAACAGAAACCTCCTCACCGATGTTTGCACTGCAGGCGAATCCTAATCCTCCTACTAACCCGGCAAAACCATCGCTTATAATATCACCAAACATATTTTCAGCCACAATGACTCCATAAATCTCCGGATTTTTTGTCAACCACATCATCTGGGCATCTATATTTGTATCCCACAATTCAATTCCCGGATATTCTTTAGCTATTAATTTTGCTTCTTTTACCATCATTCCGGATGTTTCCCTGAGGACATTTGGCTTCTCGCAAATTGTAACATTTTTATAATCATGCTTTTTTGCATACTCAAATCCCGCACGGATTATTCTTCTGCAGGCATTACGCGACATTATTCTTGTTGAAACTGCAAGATCTTCACCTGGAACATCTTTAAAGGTTTTCATTTTAGGGTGTGTCTCAAAGGCATCTCTCACATTTTTTGGGGGGTCAGTCCATTCGACACCGGCATAGAGCCCTTCAGTATTTTGTCTAAAAATTACTGTGTCAACAAGGGGTTCTTCGCATCCCCCATCCTTATCTCTTCTTATAAAGTTCAAAGGGTTTCCTTTAAATGAACGGCAGGGACGAATACATAAATCAAGATTAAAATGTTGTCTTAATCCGACGATTGGACTAAAGTAAACATATCCTTTATTTTGAAGTGCAGCATCCAATTCTTTTGCAGCTGCATCTTTAGGTTTGGATGTAATTGCCCCAAATAAACCTATTTTATATTTTTCAAGCAAATCGATGGTGCGTTGAGGAAGGGCGTTACCTTCTTTGCACCAGAAATCCCACCCAATATCACCATTAATATAATCAGCGTCAAATTGCACAGCATCTAAAACACGGAGAGCTTCAGGTAAAACAGTTTTGCCTATTCCATCACCAGGCATTGTTACTATTGTTCTTTTCATAGAGAAGATTTCTCCCAAATTTCAATTAATATGTAATCAAAATTAGACAATACCGTGTAAAGATTAAAGAAAAAAGTTACGGAATTGAAATTGCGTGAGGAGAGAATAAAATGAGAAGTCAGCTAAATAAGTGAAAATACCTTTACAAAACCATATTTACTGGAATAAAATTTGAACCAACAGTACAAACAATGCAGATATAACGGCATTTTTAGGTTAAATATATTAATCAGGTATTTGTTGAGGTGAATTTTACTCTACTTGAAGAAAAATTTACAAAATATTGATTATTACCTGGAAGAATTACAAAAAATCCGTCTTTTGATACGGAAATTAACGGATCAAAATAATGGGAACAGTGAATTTTCCGAAAAAGTAAATGATTTATCAGGTATAATTGACCGTTTCAAAGATATATTTTTTGAATTCAATCTGGTTACCGAAGCTTCTATAGATGTCATAGTCAGGATATCATCTTCCGGTAAAATTACATACATAAGTCCATCATGCAAAGACCTTTCAGGTTTTGACAGTTATGAGATTATTGGTAAATCCTTTTCTGATTTTATCCCAGCATCCAGAATATTTGAATACACTAACCTGATTCTGAATTTATTCAGAAACAAGGATACAATCATTTTCCAGATTGAATTAAAACACAAAGACGGACATTTTATTCCGGTTGAAATAAACGGCCGGGTGCTTGAACTGGGAGGCAGGTCATACCTTCAGGCCAGTCTGAGAGATATTAGTAAAAGATTAGAATATCAGAAAAAACTTGAAAGTTCAGAGAATACCTTTCATAATATCTGGGATAAGGCTTCCGATGGGATGATTCTTATTGATCAGGATGGTTACATTTATATGTGCAACGATGCATATGCTAAAATGATAGATAAGCATAAAACCGAAATAGAGGGTACATCTTTATCTGCACATTATGATATTGAGGCCGGTAAAGAGATAGCCAGAAAGTTTGAAGATTCCTTTAAGGAAATTATAACACGTTCTAAATTTGAAATGGAAGTCAGGCTCTGGAACAGTATGGTAATTGATCTTGAAATTTCCACTACTTTCATTGACAGCCTTAATCAGAATAAATATCTCCTTTGCATTTTGAGAGATATTTCCGAAAGAAAATCAAATGAAAGATTGATCAGAAAAAAAGATCGGCTCTTACAGGGAATAGCTGAAGCTACCAAGACTTCTATTTCGGAATCAGATTTTGAGAAAGGACTTTCCAAGGCATTACGAATCCTCGGTACTGCTGCCGAAGTTGACAGAGTATATATATATAAACATATGGTATCCGAAGAAACCGGTGAAATGTATATGAAGATCCTGTACGAATGGTCAGCAGGAAATAACCAATCTCAGATAAATTTACCGCTACTTCAGAAGCTTTCTTATTCACGGTTTTCAACTCTGGATTTTTATAATAATTTTGAAAAAGGTAATAGTCTGAAATTCCTTATAAAGAAATTACCTCCAAATGAAAAAAGTACCTTCGTCGACAGGAAAATCAAATCCATTTTGCTTGTTCCCATCATGATTGATGGTGAGTATTGGGGATTTATAGGATTTGACGACTGTCATTATGACAGAATGTGGAGTGACAATGAAGAATCTTTTCTATCGACAATGGCCGCAATAATCGGGGCAGTGATAAAAAGAGAATTCACCAGGAATGAACTTGTCAGAAAAAATGCAGAACTTGATAAAGCCTTACTAGCTGCAGAAAATGCTGTCAGGGTTAAAAGCGAATTTCTTGCATTAATGAGTCACGAAATCAGAACTCCTATGAATGGTGTTATCGGAATGACAGGACTATTGCTTGACACCAATCTCACAGAAGAGCAAAAAGAATATGTAGAATCAATTCGTCTCAGCGGGGATCAACTGCTTGTAATAATAAATGATGTCCTTGATTTTTCAAAGATAGAATCTGAAAAACTATGTATAGAAAATCAACCTTTTAATTTACGCAGTTGCGTTGAAGCTTCACTTGATTTACTTTCAACACGGGCGGCTGAGAAGAAACTTGATATGGTTTATAATATTGATCCTGCTTGTCCGGCTGTTATCAAAGGAGATGGCATAAGATTACGGCAGATACTAACTAATTTATTGAGTAATGCTGTGAAATTCACTGAAGAAGGTGAAATCCTGATATCTGTTTCAGCAATCCCGCTTGAGGATGAAAGATATGAAATTCAGTTCACAGTAAGTGATACAGGTATCGGCATATCAGATGAAAATAAACCGGAATTGTTCAAGGCATTTAGTCAATTAGACTGTCTTTTGAACAGATCTTATGAAGGAACCGGTCTTGGTCTGGTGATTAGCAAGAAGCTCACAGAATTGATGGGGGGCAGAATGTGGGTAGACAGCAAACTCAATCACGGAAGCAATTTTCATTTTACAATTATTACCGAAGCTGTTCATATGAAAGAAACATCCCCTTTGGATACTCTTGAACTTCTGAATAAAAAAGTATTAATAATAGATGATAATGATGCATCATTGAAAAATATCACTGATCAGGTACTCAGCTGGAAAATGATTCCTTTTCGAACTATATATCCCCAGGTAGCGCTTGATTTATTAAAGAGGGATAAATTTGACGTTGCAATAATTGATCAGGATATGCCGATGATGGACGGATTTTCATTAATGAATAAAATGAGAGAATTAAATAATGGCAGGAATCTGCCGGTTGTCCTCCTGAGAATGATGACAAAAGGATTACATAAAACAGAATCAAATGAAAAAAATCTAGTTTCATTTATAAATAAACCTGTAAAACAAAATTTGCTGCATGATTTGTTAAAAAATATACTAAACAAAAAGTCTTCTGAACAAGCCGCCAATATTTTTGATATTAAAGAAGCTTTGCCGGCCATAAAATTTCCATTAAAAATACTACTTGCTGATGATAATGAGATAAATCAAAAAGTTGCATTGAAAATGCTGGAAAGAATTGGCTACCAGGGAGACATAGCATTTAATGGACTGGAGGTTCTTGACGCAGTCCAGAAAACCAACTATGATGTCATCCTGATGGATTATTATATGCCTGAAATGGATGGTATTGAAACATCCAGGCTCATCGTAAATGCAATTCCTAAAAAAAACCAGCCAGCCATTATACTTATGTCTGCCGGGAACAAAGAAGAACTTAGTGAAGATTATAAATCGGCAGGAATAAATGATTTCATACAAAAGCCTCTAAGGCCCGAAATTCTTTTGGAATGCCTTATGAAAATCGGAAAAAGAAAAATTACAGATATGGATAAAAGCGATGATGCAACAAACGACAGAATTATAGATGAGCATAAAATAAATTTTCTTCAGGATATTCAATCAAATGATGATGCTGTATTTCTGATTGAATTAATTGATGTTTTTATAGCGGAATTGCCCAAAACCATCCAGATAATTCAGCAGGCAATTAAAGATGAGGATGGGAAAGAACTTCATTTCAATGCTCACAAGCTTAAAGGAAGCAGTTTAACTCTCGGGATGACTGTAATATCCGATATAAGCGTTAAATTAGAAAATGCTGCAAAGGCAGAAATTTTTAATGAAGATGTCCGGAACTTAGGAAAAGATCTTTCTCAAAAAATTGAAATTGTCCGAAAAGAACTTGAAATTATCAGGGAAAAATATTACAAATTAATAAATTAGCCCTGGTAAAAATATTTGGTTAAATTAAACAAAGCACCCTATAACAGGTCACTTGAAGTACTTCCGGGAGAAGAGCATAAATTAAAACCTGATATCCTTAAGATTAAATCCACTGCTTCTCTGAACGAGATAACCAACAGGATAATTAATCAGGATATATTTTCAGTAATTGATTTTCTTCCGGATTCATTCATAGATCTTCTTTTTTTAGATCCCCCTTATAATATTTATAAAAACTTTAATTCAAATTTATTCAGGATAACCGATATCCGTAAATATGAAGCCTGGATGGATTCGTGGATGGAAAAGCTTGTCCGGCTCCTGAAACCAGATGCGTCAGTATATATATGCGGTGACTGGAGCGCATCAGCCGCTATTTATAATACCGGAATTAAATATTTTAATTTACAGAACAGGATTACCTGGGAAAGAGAGAAAGGTAGGGGAGCTAAAAAGAACTGGAAAAACTGCTCTGAAGATATTTGGTTTTTTAGCTGCTCAAAGAAATATACTTTTAATCTTGATGATGTAAAAATCAAGAGAAGAGTGTTAGCACCATACAAAGTCGACGGAAAACCAAAAGACTGGATTGAAGTTAAAAACTCTGGTTACAGGATAACCCATCCATCAAATCTGTGGAACGATATTACGGTTCCTTTCTGGTCAATGCCGGAAAACACAATACATCCAACTCAAAAACCGGAAAAGCTTCTTGCAAAGATTATTCTTGCAAGCTCAAATGAAGGGGATTTGGTTTTTGATCCTTTTCTGGGAGCAGGTACCAGTGCTGTCACTGCTAAAAAGTTAGGCAGAAATTTCTGCGGGGTTGAAATTGATAAACATTATTGTATGCTCGCACAGAAAAGAATAAATCTTGCAGATTCCGATAAAAGTATCCAGGGATTTAAGGACGGCTTATTCTGGGAAAGGAATACCTTGTCTGAACAGAGAAAACTAATGCACAGGGAGAAGAAAAAGTGAAGTTGGAATATTAATCTCTTTGTTTTATAGTTTGGGACGGTTTTGTTACCTTTGTATTCCTTTTTTTGAATTTTTAATTTTATAAGTGAATTTACAGAGATTATAAAAATCTTACAGTCATCCAAAATTTTTACCGGGTGCTGTTAACAGGTCAGTGCCTAACCCCGTGAGGTCCGGAAGGAAGCAGCGGTAAGTATGAAGCCTGGGTAACGGTTACCCGGTTTTTATTTTAAAAAAGCGGAAGAAGGAATCAAATATTCCAGGTATCCCTTAGAAAGACTTACTTTCCCATTAAATGATATTTTAGCAATTGCAGCTTTCTTGAAATCGACCAGTGCTCCGTTTGAAGATATAAGATTGGAGACATGTTCGGATAAATCCGGCTGATGTCCCACAACCAGTATATCATTTCCTTCAAGATTATTCACAAATTCTATCATATCTTTAGTATAACTGCCAGCTGCTAACACATCATCCTTAATTATATCATCATTATATTCAAAACATTCGGCTATTATTTCAGCAGTTTCTACAGCTCTTATAAATGGAGAAGAAGAAATTATATCAACATTCTTTATAAAATAGAACCATTGATTTGCTGCGCCCCGTATTCTTTCCTTTCCTTCCTTTGAAAGTTTTCTATCTTCATCTTTTTTCCCGGGTTGTACTTTTTCAGCGTCGGCGTGTCTGACAAGATATAAGTTCATAATTCCTCATTAAAGTTCATTAAAGATATTACATTATTGAGTTTCAATTTCAGCATCCCATTGAAAATGAATTGATGAGATTCTGGTATTCGAATCTATAAGTTTCATAAGTGGATTTAAGTGTTTTTAAAATAAGTAAAAATTTTTCATTGGTGCAGCTATATTCAAAGAACTGATAATAATAAATGCCATCCAAAATTTTTTCACTGAATCTGACCTTATAATTACCTGTGGAAACATTTTCAAGATTATAGTCAATATAATTTTCTGAAGAATCATTATCAGGTAATTGAATCACAGTTATCTCAGCTCCGAATTGATTATTTATATATTTAGTTCCGGTTACCAGTTTTTTCATCAAATGGGAGACTTTAACATTTTTAATTTCATCCCATTGCTCGGAAATTGGCAGAGAAAATTTACCAGGTTCATGTTCATCAGGTTTGATTTCTTCCTTTTGTTGTGCTAAATCATTTTGTTCATTTATAACCGGATTGATTGTCTTTGACTTAAAATCAGTAATTAAATCTATTACAAATGTATCAAAATTATTATCTACACTAATGAATTTATTAGTTTTTTCATCAAATACGAATCTATCACTGTCCCCTGTCAGGTCCGATATTGATTTTTCCGTACTTTGGATTTCAGTAATGATCTCTTCAGGGGTAAATTTTATAATTTTTTGTAAATAAGTATTTCCAGTTTTCTGAAGTTCTGTATAAGTTCTGAATACAAGATTTGCTTCATCCAAATCATTTAAAGAGTAAAAAGAAATCCGCTTGAGCCGGAGAGTTTCTTTTGAAATAAAGTTCTCTTCTACCTTTATGAATTGAAGATTTCCCACTTTCAAAATACTATTTGTAATATACCCGTTTAAAGATTTATCAATTAGAAGAACGTCAGCCTTGTCATTAATAATAGCAAAACGGTTATATAAGGGATTCGGATATTCAGCAAGTACAGTATAAAAATTCTTTCCGTTTATATTGATAGTATCAATTTCTATATGATTTGCCCGGCCGGCAGGAGGTAAATCTTTATCATGAAAAATCGATAAGGAAGATTCAGTTGTGTCTTTACCAGCAATAATCTTTTCTATTTTCTCCGTCGAAAGGATGATATCATAATCTGATTTCCTGAACAGATTACATGAAGAAAATATTATTATCAAAATAATTGATAGTAATAAGATTTTTTGCATACGTAAATTGCCCTCAAAAGAATAAGGCAAACTTAAAAAAATATTTTTGATTTATTTTATGAAGACTTATATTTCTTCTCAAATTTTTAACTTAAACACAAGATAATTAACTCGGTATCTTTTGAGAATAATCTTATTATTTCTTCTATTAACTGGTTTATGTTTTCCACAGCAGATAAATACTTCATCTATTGTACTGGAAGACATCTCATTTTCTTTTAAAGTAACCGGACTTCCGGATTCCATTCATTTAATTGATGCCGGGTTCAATCATGGCAAATTCACAAAAAATTTTCAATTTAAAGTACGTGATGGTAAGATTGACACTTTGGTTTCACTGGAGAACCCGGGGGATTATACAATATTACTCGCGGGAACCCGGCAACAAAAGACAAGCATCAGGGTATTGCCGGGCATTCTTAGTATTTTACCTCCTCTAATAGCAATACTTCTTGCCCTTATTTTCAGGCAGGTGGTTGTTTCATTATTATTTGGAATTTATCTTGGGGCAATTTTCATTTATGATTATAATCCACTGACAGCATTCTTAAGATTAATTGATTCCTATATAATTAATGCTGTTTCCGATACTTCTCATATACAGATAATAGTTTTTACACTATTATTTGGAGGCGTCATTGGACTGATATCCAAAAGCGGTGGTACTAAAGGAATAGCAAATCTCGTTACGCGTTTTGCTAAGACGCGACGATCCAGTTTAATTGCCACCTGGTTTTCAGGAATAGTGATTTTCTTCGATGATTATGCCAACTCACTTGTAATAGGAAATCTTATGCGTCCCGTTACGGACAAAATGAGAATATCGCGGGAAAAACTTTCCTTTTATGTAGATGCCACTGCTGCTCCTGTCACAAGCATTTTTATAGTAAGTTCCTGGATTGGTTATGAAGTCGGACTGATACAAAATGGTTTAAAGGCTGTCGGTTCTACCGAAAATGCATACGATATTTTTCTTAAGACCATACCTTACCGCTTTTATCCTATTTTAATGATAATCTTTGTCTTTTTTACTGCAATCTTCCAGAGAGATTTCGGGCCAATGTTCAAGGCCGAGAAAAGGGCAGTTGAAGAAGGAAAGCCCAACAGAGATAATGCAAATATATCGAAAGACCTCACGGATAGCTCTGAAATATTCGGTCATGAAGAAAAAGCCAAATGGTATAATGGAATTATTCCTATAGCGATAATAGTTATAGGGACAATTATCGGACTGATTTACACAGGGATAGATTCACTTAGTCAGCAGGGGATAACCGAATATTCAATTGGAGATATAGTAGGTAAATCGAATTCCTATCTAGCACTTTTATGGGGAAGCGCTTCAGCATGCCTGGTTGCGGCAGTAATGATTCTCCTGCAAAAAATTATGACTTTGCAGGAAACTATGGATGCCTGGTTCCTTGGTTTGAGATCGATGTTCCTTGCAGTGATCATATTAACGCTGGCCTGGTCAATTGGAAATATAACCCAGGATATGAAAACTGCAGATTATATTATCAGCATAATAAGCGATACAATTAATCCGCGTCTACTGCCGGTATTGGTTTTTTTGGTATGTGCGCTCATCAGCTTTGCTACCGGAACCAGTTGGGGAACCATGGCCATAATGATGCCTATTGTCATTCCACTGTCTCATTCAGTTTCTATACTTCATAATTATAATCCCACGGATTATGATATAATATTACACGGAGTTATTAGTTCTGTTCTTGCGGGAAGCGTCTTCGGAGATCATTGTTCTCCAATCTCCGATACGACTATTTTGAGTTCTATGGCATCAGGCTGCGATCATATTGAGCATGTTCGTACGCAATTACCATACGCGGTTGTTACAGCAATATTCTGTATGCTATTAGGGGATATTCCGACGGCCTATGGATTTTCACCTTACCTCTCGATTGCAATTATTTCAGCAGTATTAATGGGGATTCTATTCTTTTTTGGAAAATCAGTCAGTTATACTCCTCTGGAAAATAATGTTGATAAGCTTAAGCTCACTAAAGTGAAATAAAGTAATTTATTTTTCTATAAATCTTTTCATTAAGAATTATAAATTCTTTAACAGTTCCGTTCTTGAATATGGATATCCTTTTGTGTTGAAAGATTTAGCTCAATAAAATACGGCTTAAGAGTATAGACAGTTTCTTTTTTGAATGTGAAATCCGTTTGAGTAAAAGATTCAGATACAAAAAAGATTGATGCCTGAAAGGAGTGTTATCCAGCAAACTTTCTTCAAACAGATTGTTGATTCTCTTTAAAGTAGCGTATTAAAATATCTGCTTTCTTTCTACCGATAAGATTTGAAAGCTGCTCAAAAGATGCATTTTTAACTGCATTAAGACTGCCCAACTCTTTTAACAATATCTGTGCAGTTGATGGACCAATACCATGTATTTCAGTCAATTCAGTTTTGATTGTGCGTTTACTCCGTCTACCTCTATGGAAAGTTATTGCAAAACGATGAGCTTCATCTCTTACCTGCTGCAACAATTTCAATCCTGAAGATGTTTTAGGAATCGATTCAGGTTCAGAGTTACCGGGAAAAAAAACTTCTTCAAGGCGTTTTGCGAGTCCTATTATGTTATATTTTATGAATCCCAATTTATCAAGGATTTCCACCGCACTCGAAAGCTGTCCTTTTCCCCCATCAACCATAATGAGATCCGGAAGAGGACTATTTTCTTGCTTAAGCTTTGAATATCTTCTTTCGATAACCTCTCTCATACTGGCAAAATCATCGGGACCATCGACACTTTTAATTATAAATTTCCTGTATTGGCTTTTCTTTGGTTTACCATCCTCAAACACAACCATGCTTGCGACAGAATCACTTCCCTGAAGATTAGATATATCAAAACATTCAATTTTTCGGGGAAGCAAACTCAATCTCAAATCCCGTTGCAGAGCAGATACGGAGTATGGTATCTGACCCTGGTTTTTCATTTTCTGAAGCTGAATTTCTTTCAGTTGAAGGCTTGCATTTTCCTTGCACATTTTGACCAATGATCTGAGGGTGCCGCGCTGAGGGACAATAATTCTGACCTTTCCTTCTACTTTATTGCTTAACCATTCTTCCAGGATTTCTTTGTCGGGAGGAATCACTTCAAGAACTATCTCCCTTGGAATTTCAACATACTCACTGAAATAAAATTTTACTGCTGCTGAATAAATATCTCCGATCTCTTCTTCCTGTTCAATAGATAACCGCAACTGTTTTTTACCTGTAAGTTTCCCATTTCTGATATTAAAAACCGTACAAGCTGAATCCTTTCCCTCAAATGCTGCAGCAATAATGTCTCTATCTTCCAAATCTTCGCTTACGATTTTTTGTTTAGATGAAATAACTGAAAGCTGATCTATTTTATCCCGCAATTCTGCGGCTTTTTCAAACTCAAGCATTTCGACAGCGTAGTTCATTTTCACTTTAAGCTCTTTTATCAAATCATCAGTTTTACCCCTCAAAACTTTAATAACCTCATTAACCATATCCCCATAATCTTTTTCAGAAATTAATCCTTCACAGGGCCCATCACATTTTTTAATATGATAATCGAGACAAATCCGGAATTTTCTTTTCTCTATTGCCTCCTGAGTTATATTTAATTTACAGCTTCTTATTTTAAAAATCTGGTTTATCATCCTTAAGGAGGATTTCATTGTTTTTACTTCTGTATAAGGCCCAAAATATTTAGAACCATCTCTAATCAACCTTCTTGTAGGATAAATCCGGGGGAACAGTTCATTTGTGACCTTAATATAAGGGTATGATTTATCGTCCTTAAGATTAACATTATACCTTGGTCGTAATTTTTTTATAAGATTATTTTCGAGGACCAGTGCTTCAACTTCATTATCAGTAATAATCATTTCAAGATCTGCAGTTCTCCCTATAAGTGTACGGGTTTTAACAGAAGAAATATTATCCTGAAAATAAGTACGAACCCTGTTCTTTAAATTTTTCGCTTTCCCCACATAAATTATTTTACCTTTTTCATCAAGGAATTGGTAAATTCCCGGAGAATCAGGAAGGCTTTTGAGTCTTTGTTCGAGTATTGAATTCATCGTATCTGATTAATTATATGCCAAAATTAATTGAATGGCTGACACAAAAAAAGATAATAAATTTACAGCTAAATCCATTCTTTTTTCTTGAAAAAGATAATCATTGATCCTGCGACGATCATCATCACGAAAAGAATCATCGGATAGCCGAACACCCAGTTTAATTCAGGCATATTCCATTTGCTTATGGAGGTATTAAAATTCATTCCATAAATACCGACAATAAAGGTAAGAGGAATAAAAATAGTTGATATAATTGTTAATACTTTTACAACTTCATTAAGTTTCTGTCCTGAACTTGAAAGATATATCTCAAGCATTCCATTTAAAATTTCCCTGTAATTTTCCATAGTTTCAATATTCTGACGTATATGATCATAAAGGTCCTGGAGGAAGATATATGTGGATTTAGCGATAAAGGGGGGATGCTCCCGTTCAATAGCATAAATTATATCACGCAAAGGTGTAACGGATCTTCTGATTTTAATAATTTTTTTTCTTAAGTCGTGTATGACTTCAATTGTTCCCTGGCCCGGGTTATATATCAGGTCATCCTCAATAGCATCGATGCTTTCATCCATATCCTGCAAAACAAAAAAATAATTATCTACTATAGCATCGAGAAGTCTATACATCAGGTAATCTGCCCCCATTTTCCGGATACGTCCGGTATCACTTCTTATTCGTTCCCTTATAAGATCAAATACATCACCTTCATTTTCCTGAAATGTGAGCAGGCAATTATTTTTTAAGAGTAAAAATGAAACCTGCTCAATATTCAATTCTCTAGATTGTTTATATAAATCG
>DATICR010000489.1:0-2625 GCA_035456745.1 Ignavibacteriaceae bacterium | reverse complement strand
GTGTTTATTTCTTTCGAGGAAACAGAAAAAGAACTGACAGCTAATGTTGCTTCACTGGGATTCGATTTGGAAAGTCTGATAGCACAAAAAAAAATCTGGCTTGAGCATGTACACATTGATAGGGGAGAAATTGAACAGAGTGGTGAATATGATTTGAAAGGTTTATTTGTTCGCATCCATCGTGCAATCGAAAGCATTAAGGCTAAGCGTGTTGTACTGGATACTATTGAATCGCTTCTCGCAGCGCTGCCCAATCTTACAATTGTACGCACAGAGCTGCGGCGGTTATTTGGCTGGTTGAAAAAGAAAGGTGTTACTGCTATAATCACCGGGGAAAGAGGTAATAATTCATTAACGCGCCAGGGTTTGGAAGAGTATGTTTCCGATTGTGTAATTCTTCTGGATCATCGCGTTACCGATCAATCATCAATAAGACGATTACGTATAGTTAAATATCGGGGTTCAACACACGGTACTAATGAATATCCATTCCTGATTGATGAGGATGGTTTTTCTGTTCTGCCTGTCACTTCACTTGGATTGAATCATGCTGCATCCAGAGAAAGAATTTCCACCGGCATTTCACGTCTTGATACAATGCTGTCGGGTAAAGGTTACTTTCGCGGCAGTACAGTGCTTGTGTCCGGAACTGCAGGTACCGGCAAGACGAGCCTTGCAGCACAATTTGTTGAAGCAGCATGCAGACGTGGAGAGCGGGTTCTTTATTTTGCTTTCGAAGAATCCCCTAGTCAGTTCATGCGCAATATGTCTTCAATTGGTATACGATTAGAGCATTGGGTTAGGCAGGGTTTGCTCCACTTTCATGCCACACGACCGACACTTCATGGATTGGAACATCATCTGACAACCACCATCAAATTAATTAATAAAGTTAAACCGCAAATAGTTGTTCTGGATCCAATTGATGCATTTGTGATAGGAGGGAATCAAACCGAAGTAAAAATAATGTTACTGCGTCTAGTGGATTTTTTAAAGATGAAGAATATAACCGCATTCTTTGCTAGTCTCACGACCGCAGGTGAGAACCGGGAACTTACAGATACATCAATATCATCGCTGATCGATACCTGGCTGCTTTTACGTGACATTGAAATTGGCGGTGAGCGCAACAGAGGATTATATATTCTTAAATCACGCGGTATGGCGCATTCCAATCAAATCCGCGAATTTATACTGACCGATCACGGAATTAAATTGCTTGATGTTTGCATTGGTGCAGAAGGTGTATTAACGGGTTCAGCACGATTAATACAAGAAGCTAAAAAAAATGAAGAACAACTAATACGTCGGCAGGAAATTGAATATAAACAAAGTTGATTAGAAGTTAAACGTGCTGCAACGGAAGCTAATATTGTTCTTTTAAGATCTGAGTTTAAAGAAGAAGAATTAGAAACAATCAAGATTATTGAGATGGAAAAAGCAAAAGCTGAACGGTTCGCACAAGAGCAGAAAAAAATGGCAAAGAGCAGAAAGGCAGATAATTTTAAAAAAAAACAGTATAAATAGAAATGATTCGAGCAATGTAGGATGAATCGTCTACAGTAAAATGCCTGAAATAAAACTAAAAAAGTGAGGTATTCAAAATGTTTCACAGTTGGATTTGGGGAGAAGGAATGTGGTTTGGGTGGATTTTCTGGTTGGTAATAATTGGAATTATTATTTGGATGGTTATAAATCAGTCTGGCAAAAACAGGAATCAGAATCAGATTAATCCTAATCATGAATCGCACCTTGATATACTTAAAAAAAGATATGCTAAAGGTGAAATAACCAAAGAGCAATTCGATCAGATGAAAAAAGATCTGGAGTAATTTTTCCCAACCGAAATTTATTATTATTCCTCTAATTTAATTTCACGATCTTCTTAAGTATCTTTCTGCTCCAATAATTCTCTAAGTAACCGCCGGAATCAGGCGGTCTTTTTTTTGCAGAAAGGCTTTATTCTCTTTTTAAGAACAGGAACGAGTTTCGAATGAAAGACAACTTCGCTGTATTTCTTACTTATGGATGAATATTGCCTCATTGTATGAATTTTTCAAATTTATATCAAGCGTTTTAATCCCACCTTTCCTGGAAGGAGCAGTCAAAGTACCTGAGTAAGAATTAACTCCTTTTTCATACCTTTAGACGATTGCGTTTATGTCAGACTGATTGTATCATTTTAGTGGTATCCTGGATTATTATAACCAGTTTAACAGGATGATTTACAATTTCACCTGTGACATATGCGAGTCATAAACTTATGTTTAATCTAATCTTAATTGATAAAAATGATTTTTATGAAAAATGATAAAGCG
This sequence comes from Ignavibacteriaceae bacterium, assembly GCA_035456745.1. Lineage (GTDB taxonomy): Bacteria > Bacteroidota > Ignavibacteria > Ignavibacteriales > Ignavibacteriaceae > DATFVA01. Next base: position 307 of record DATICR010000489.1, on the reverse strand, counting down.
CAGGTTGGAGCAGCTTTCCAAAAGATAACTGATATTCACTTCAATGATAATGTCAAAAGAGGAGCGAACATCAGAAATAAGCACAAACCAGCGCAGACTTAAATCAATGTGTCAGAAGAATAGATGGTTAAAATTATTACTCCCTGCATTTATATCCAGCATTCTGATAATATGCATATCGGAATGCCTGATCGCTCAGGATAAAAATGTTGAACCTAAGGACACAAGTAAAGTAATTCAGGAAATTAAAGACTTTTCAGAGAAGGATAATTTTTTCTCGAGGATTTTAAAGATAATTTTAGCCAAT
>DATICR010000488.1:0-2786 GCA_035456745.1 Ignavibacteriaceae bacterium | reverse complement strand
TGCTTCAACATGTCTTCTTGCTTCTTTGGCTTTTGCCTCCGTAGTTTTAATTCTTTTATGTCTCAGAACCGAAGTAGCCAGTGCGTTCATTAATGCTTCACGGTGACTTGAAGTTCTGTTTAACTTTCTTCCTTTTAATCTATGTCTCATGATAAACCTTTATTTCAAGATTAATTAGTTTCTGTTTCTTCCTTCAGATATTTATCTACGTCCATACCAAATTCGAGACCAAGATTCTCAACTATCTCCATCAATTCTGCCAAAGATTTTCTTCCGAAATTTCTAAATCTAAGCATCTCAGACTCATCTCTTTTAACCAGTTCTGCAAGATTTTTAATATTCGCTGCTTTAAGGCAATTGTGAGATCTTACACTCAATTCAAGGTCATCGACTGGAGTCAATAAAATTTTCTTAATTCTTTCGAATTCAGTATCTTTTTGACTTACTGCCTGTTCCTCCTCCTGCTCAATATCAAAATTAATAAACAACTGTATATGATCTCTTAGTATTTTAGCAGCCTGAGTTAATGAATCATCAGGAGTAATCGAACCATCGGTATAAATCTCTACTGTTAGTTTTTCATAATCGTTTCTATCCCCAATACGTACATTCTCTACATCATACTTAACATTTTTAATAGGTGTAAATATTGAATCTATAGGTATTACTCCAATAGTCTGATCCGGTGATACATTTTCCGATGAAGGCACATATCCAGTTCCTTTTCCAACCCTGATTTCTATATCAAATTTTGCATTCTTATTCATTGTAGCAATATGAAGTTCGGGATTCAGAATTTCTATTTCATTGCTATGCTTCTGAATATCGGATGCAGTAAATTCTCCATCACCGTCAAATGAGATATCAATTTTATTCGGTTTTTTGCTGAGAAGTTTCATACGAACCTGTTTAAGGTTCAGTATTATTTCCGATACATCCTCCACTACACCTTCAATTGTGGTGAATTCATGCAAAACGCCGCTGAACTTTACAGAGGTAATAGCAGCTCCGGAGAGTGAAGAGAGCAGAACTCTTCTGAGGGAATTACCCAACGTAACTCCGTAACCACGTTCAAGCGGTTGTAATGAAAATTTCCCATACGTATTCGAATAGCTTGACTCATCTAAAACAACGCTTTCGGGCATTTTTAAATATGAAACGCTCATTTAGTTATCCTCTAATTTTAGTCTAAAAATTCTAATTATTATTTTGAGTAAAGCTCAACAACTAACTGTTCATTTGCATTTAGAGGAACATCGATTCTTTCAGGAACCTGCAAAAATGTTCCTGAGAGGGAGGCTTTATCAATTGACAACCAGGAATAAGTTGTGTCCTTTACCCTCCTTAAGGAGCTGTGAATAGCATCAAGTTTCTTACTTTTATCTTTAACTTTGATGATATCACCGGCTGACAGGATAAAAGAGGGAATATCAACAAGTCTTTCATTTACCATTATGTGTCTGTGTCTAATCAATTGTCTTGCTTGTTTTCTGGAGGAAGCAAAACCAACCCGGAATACAACGTTGTCAAGCCTGCTTTCCAAAATTTTTACAAGGTTATCACCGGTAATACCTTTTGCTTTATTTGCTTTTTCAAAATAATTTCTGAATTGTGTTTCCAGCAATCCATATATTCTTTTAATCTTTTGCTTTTCACGAAGCTGAATGCCATACTCCGACACCTTTGCTCTTCTTGAATTGCCGTGTTGTCCTGGTGGATAATTTCTGATTTCAACAGGACATTTTTCAGTATAACATTTCTGCCCTTTGAGAAACAACTTCTGCTTCTCTCTTCTACATAATTTGCATACTGAATCTGTGTATCTTGCCATTTAGTTAATTCTCCAAATAAATTATACTCTTCTTTTCTTTGGCGGTCTGCATCCATTATGAGGGATAGGAGTGACATCTTTTATAGATGAAATTTCCAAACCTGCAGTATTTAATGCTCTTATTGCGGCTTCTCTTCCCGAGCCCGGTCCTTTAACCAGAACTTCAACTTTTCTTAAGCCAAGATCATAAGCCTCTTTTGCAGCAGCCTCTGCTGAAACCTGAGCTGCAAAAGGGGTATTTTTTCTTGAACCTTTAAAACCATTTTTTCCTGCAGACGACCATGAAATTGTATTACCATAGATATCTGTTAAAGTTACATGCACGTTGTTAAAAGTAGCTTTAATATGTGCTACTCCATTTGAATCAACATGTGTCTTCTTTTTAGCTTTCTTTACTACTTTTGCCAATTGATGTCCTCCATTATCTCAATTACTTTTTAGTAGGAGTTTTCTTTTTACCTGCAACTGTTTTCCTTTTTCCTTTACGGGTACGGGAGTTGGTTCTTGTTCTTTGTCCTCGTGCCGGTAAACCTCTTCTGTGTCTTAGTCCACGGTAAGTTCCGATATCCATTAATCTTTTAATGTTCTGCTGAACTTCAGAACGAAGAGCTCCTTCAACTTTATAGTCGGTAGTGATAACTGCTCTGATCTGAGCAACTTCCTCATCCGTCAAATCTGATACTTTTTTATTCGGATCGACACCCGATTTTGAAAGAATTTCCTGAGAGATAGTGGGACCAATCCCGAATATATATTGCAAGCCATACAATAATTTTTTATTCTTCGGTAAATCAACTCCTGATATACGAGCCAAATTAAATTCTCCTTCCTTTTATAATTAACCCTGGCGCTGTTTATGCTTTGGATTTTTGCAGATCACTCTTACAACTCCTTTGCGTTTAATTATTTTACAATTATCACATATTTTTTTTACAGATGCTCTTACTTTCATTAT
>DATICR010000487.1:0-9202 GCA_035456745.1 Ignavibacteriaceae bacterium | reverse complement strand
TTTATCCCTGTTCCTCCTCCCTGTGTCCAATAAAATGAAGTAGTAGTATCGACACCGATTCCATTATGAACGGGGACACTTAATTGAGGAGCGGCGGCCATCTGGATACTTACACCGCTTGAGCCGGCAGCAATATCTTTTTTCATAAAAAAGGAAGTACGTGAATTAGGAGTAGCGGATAATGTAGCGTTAACCTTCACTTCAAAAGTTGCACCCGGGATAGAGGGTACCATATAACTGAAATTATCAGTAAGAGCACCTCCTGTTTCACTACAAATATAAACTGAAGCGCCGAAATTTATCATAAGTGTTTTTGAAATGATGTTATATGAAGTAGTAGGACAAGTTATAGTTCCGCTTATATTCTGTTCTGCGGGATCTGTAAATTCAACCTCCAGAAAATCATTTCCATTGAATGTACCGCCGTCGCTGATTGTAAGATTTTTTATACCATATGCATCATATTGAACAGGAAGTCCGTTTGTATTTTCAGTCCACCGCAGCACCCGAAGCTGTCCCTGGCACGAGACCATTGAACCTTTCCAGCTTGGAGCAAAAGAGTACATTCCTGTAGTCTGGTCCGCAAGGGTTGACCAGCTTTGAGTTTCACTTATGAAATAGACTATCGTCTTTTTTCCAACTGCAACAGGAACATGTCCATTTATTGTTGCCGATTTAGAAGTTGTAGTTGAGGCTATATAAAGAAGCTGCGGATCAGAACGGGTTAATCCCTGATATACGAGGGCAACCTTGTTAGTACTCATAATTACCCAAATTTCATATGGTGAAGTGACATTTGAAAAGCTGAAAGATCCATCTGCTGCTGTAGTTGTAGGTGTTTCCCCTTTAATAATTACAGTAACTCCAGAGATAGCTTCACCATCAAAATCTTTAACTACTCCATTAACCGATATGGACTGTTGCACTGAAACCTGTACAGAAGCGGTAGTACTCCCTGCAGCATTTGTGGCTGAAAGAGTATATGAAGCCGGCGAAGAAACAAATACGGTTATTGAGCCGCTGTCTGCAGGTGTTACTGCTCCAACTCCGGGAGAAATTGATAAATCCACTGCACCTGTAACCTGCCAGCTGAATGTCACAGAATCCCCTCCTGCAGGAACGGATGTGGGCTCCGCAATAAATGAAACAACTACGGGCTTTTGAATTTGCGGCTGCGTTGTTGCATCCTCTTTACAGCCTTCCGCAAGAAACAAGGATAGCAGGAGAACGTTTAACAGAATGAACGGTTTAAAGCGAAGAATGTACATAACTACCTCCCGATAATGATTTGGGAATTAGAAAAATGTCTATTTCGATCTCCACTTAAAGATTTTAATATACTTTTGTGGGAATTTCTACTTCGGGAGAGTTGTCGTGAGGTATACAGTGTAAGCAATCATATCATGTCTCTGTTTTCTCACCCTGACGGAGTAGATATAAATTACTGTCTAAAATTTGCACATTTTATTTAATAGAAACAATAGTTTGGTGAGATGATAAATAGTTCAGGAAAACGAGAACGTATTTTGATCACAGCAGAAAAAAATTATTCAGAATTAAAATTGAGCGACCGCCTTCCGGCAAGCGGGATCGGCGAATCGCTCTACTTTTTAATTCAATTAGTTCATTATTCCATGAATCTTATTTGGCTTTCCACTCAGACAGCATCTTATTCATACTATCAAGATCAAACGGAGCCTCTTTCATTTTAGAGCCATAATCGATGGCTTTTTCCATTGTAACTATTGCTTCATCTTTCTTATTCATCTTAGCAAGGTACTGAGCCTTTATTCTCTGATTCCAATAATTTTCATTTATCATTTCCGAAGCCAGGATCCATTTATATCCTTCATCAAGATTTACATTATTTCTGAGACAATAAGTTGCTGCCGACATAAGATCAGACCAGGCATTCAAGTTGCGGGCAGTTTTTAAAACAAGTTCCTGAGTATCCGTATCAATATTAAAAGTAACCTTCAGTTTTTCCCACATAAGATTTACTTTAGCGGAATTTTCAGTCATATCCGTTATCGTAAAAATCATTCTTTCGGTAAAAGGGTTTTGTTCAGGTGTAACATTAATTCTTAACGCATCTTTTGTGCTGTCATAATCCATCGGATCATCTGCTTTTGTATTTTTACTAAAAATTATTGTCCACTCTTTTTCACCCGGGATAGTATGAATTCCATAAGTACCTGGATCAAGCTTATTGCCATTTATGCTTACAGGCGTATCAAATGTTATTGAAGTAACTTCATTAGCTCCGGTTCGCCATATTTTCCCATACGGTACAAGATCCCCCCATATTGTTCTTCCTTTAACGGCAGGAGAACTGTAATCAACTGTTATTTTTGTTATGCCGACAGTTTGTGAAACTGTGGCATCAGGACTTGGACGCGGTGATTTGAACTCCTGCGCCTGTATACTAATTAAAAATGATAATACAAATAGAACCAAAAAGCCACATTTACACATTATACTTCCTTTCATTTATTAAAATTTCCAAGGGTTATGTTTGAACTTAGTCAAAGTAAAACAAATTGTCCAATAATCTTTTCTTTATTGTTCCCCGGGAATACACTCAACAAAGTTGTGGCAAAAAAGATTAGTTCATTATGCTAAGAAGTATAGTATATTCGTACAGAGTATAATTACAAATATTCCTGTCTAACTGGTGAGAATATTTCGATGAGTATACAATCCTCTATTACATCAGCACCATGTTCGATTCCTCCGGGAATGCTCCAGCTATCCCCTTGATCCAATGATATTGTTTTATCCTTTAAGATAAAATTCATCCTCCCTGATACCAGGTACCCGGTTTGTTCGTGCGGATGCGAATGCATTGGAATAAGAGTACCTTTATCCAATTTGAATTTATGCAAGGATGTCCTTTCTCCGTGAACCAAAGTTTTAAAATGGACACCTTTTAAGGGAGTTACATATTCATCGTTGTTTCTTTTGTAGAACACTTTCCCTCCATATAAAAATCAGATTTATGTTAAACAGAGTATTTGCGGATCTTATTCATATCTTAGACTCTCAACCGGATTAGTTATGGCCGCCTTTATTGCCTGGTAACTCACGGTTAATACTGCAATCAACAATGCCAATATTCCTGACAAAATGAAAACCCAGATATTCAAATTGATTCTGTAAGCAAAATTTTCCAGCCATCCATTCATCAGGAAGTATGCGGCCGGCCACGCAATAATATTAGCAATCAATACCCATTTAGTAAATTCTTTTGTCAACATAAGAATGATCTCAGATACAGTTGCTCCAAGCACTTTCCTAATTCCGATTTCTTTGGTTCTCTGCTCTGCTGTATAAGCTGCTAATCCGAGCAGACCAAGGCATGCAATAAAAATGGCAAGTATCGAAAAGATTGAGAAAATCTGACCTGTCCTTTGTTCTGATGCATAAAGCTTTGCAAAATCATCGTTGAAAAATGAATATTCAAATGCCTGACTGCCGGCATATCTGTGCCATATTGTTTCAATATCCTTTATCGCATTCTTTGCATACTGAGAAGTAAATCTAACTGACACGAATCTGCCGAAAGCAGCCGGTCTGAACAGACCGAATATCAGCGGCTGAATTTTTTGATGGAGTGACTCAAAATTAAAATTATCAGTTATCCCGATTATCTTAAATTTTGCATTATCTCCAACTCTGATGAGATATTTACCCAAAGGATCTTTGATTCCCATAGCTTTAACCGCTTCTTCATTTATTACTACAGCCATTGTATCATTTGCATAATCTTTCGAAAAAAATCTTCCCTGGAGCATTTTTATCTGGTATGTATTTATAAAATCATAATCTGTAAACAGCAGTCTGATATCATGCACTTCTTCAGTTCCACCACCTTCCCGTCTAAATGCAGAATCACCAAATAGCTCACCGGGAATTGATGTAGAATTGGTTATATCAGATATACTGCTTAATTGTGTAATATCATTTTTAAAAGATTGAATATCTTTCCCGATATCGTCTGTCTTCTTAACTATTAAGATTTGCTCCCTATTAAAGCCCAGCTTTTTGTTACGAACAAAGTCTACCTGACGATCAACAATAAATGCCCCGACAATAAGAACTATCGTGATTGAAAACTGAGTTATTACAAGAAAATTTCTCAGAAATGATTTAGTAGAAGTTCTCTGCAGTTTACCTCTCAATACTTTTACAGGGATCAATGATGAGAGGACAAACGCAGGATAAATTCCTGCAATGATACCCACAATTATGACGAAAACTATAAGTATTGGAACCGAATAGTAATTACTGAAAATCTGTAAATCCAGATGTTTATTTGCAATGGAATTAAAAGTAGGAAGAAACAGCTCTACTATAAGCAAAGCAAATAGCATGGCTATGAAGCTCATCAAAATTGTTTCTGTTAAGAATTGTCTGATCAGCAATGCCTGGTTTGAACCAAGTGTTTTCCTGATTCCAACTTCTTTTGCCCTGCCGGAGGAACGTGCTGTGGCCAGATTTGTAAAATTTATACAGGCAATCAAAAGTATGGCGAAGGCGATAATTGAGAAAATGTAAACATAAAGTATATCACCCGGCGGTTCAATTTCATTTGAACGATGGGATCTTAAGTGAATATCGCTTAACGGTTGGATTATATAATTGTACCTGCTTCCACCCTTAAACATCTGCTCATAAGTTATGCCGACAACCTTGATTAACTCAGGACCAATATGGGCCTTTGATACACGCTGTATTTTCTCTTCAAGCTCTTTAGAATTTACATTCTCCTTTACAAGAATAAAAGTCTCATAATTATTACTGAGCCAGGAGCGATCATTCTCCATCTGGTAGCTTGCCAGCGATCCGAGAAAATCAAAATGAAAACTTGAGTTAACCGGGAAATCATCGATAACTCCCGTAACCATATAATCTTTTCTTCTATCGGAATTTAAAAGTTTACCTATAGGTTCTTCATTCCCGAAGTATTTTTTTGCGGTTGATTTTGTAATTACAACAGAATTAGGCTGAATTAATGCCGTCTCAGGATTTCCTTCGATAAAATGAACTGTGAACACATCAAAAAATGACGAATCAACCCAATAAAATCTTTCTTCACTAAATGCCTTATCTTTATATCTGATAACCGGGAAACCGTAATTTCTTAAGCGGGTATAGTTTTCTACTTCGGGAATTTCCTGCACAAAAGCCTGCCCGCATGGTCCGCTCGACTGTGCAGAGTTCAATTCATTATTGCTGATTTTGGCATCAAGACAGATTCTGTAAATTCTATGGTAATTTTTATTGTATTTATCATAGCTGAATTCATTCTGAATAAAAAGCAGAATTATAATACAGCATGCAATACCTACAGCCAATCCGAATATATTTATAAAAGAATAGCCCTTATTTTTCTTAAGATTACGGAATGCGATTTTCAGATAATTTAAAAACATAATATCCTCACAAAACAAATTGGTTGAAAATTATCTCGAGACTCTATACTGCCTGTATAATACCTGTACAAATTTTGAATTTTCTCCCGGTTTGAATATCTGTATCAATTCCCAGTTTTTATCATAAGAATCGATCAATTCTCTCAATCGATTAATTTTTTGTTCAACAGTCCAAATTTCGGAATCAGGTTCCCATCTGAAGGATTCCACTCTGAAATTATACTGTCTTTTTTTGCCATTGATCTTTACTTCGATTTCAGCAATCTGCTGTTCCAGGAACTCAGGTAATGGAATGCTAACATCTTTCATTTTGTCACCTTAAAGGTTTTATTAAAATCTGTTTATAAGACTTTTATTTATTCACTTCTTAAAGCATTAACAGGATTAGCCACTGCAACTTTTACTGCCTGAAAGCTTACAGTTAACAATGCAATGAACAATGCAATTATTGCGGCAAGGACGAACGTAAAAAGTCCGGGCGATATCCTGTATGCAAAGTTTTGAAGCCAGCTACTCATAAAATAATAAGCCAGCGGCCAGGCTATAATATTTGCAATGAGCACCCACTTTGTAAATTCTTTTGAAAGAAGAACTACTATACCCGAGATTGAAGCACCCAGTACTTTTCTGATTCCGATTTCTTTTGTTCTTCTTTCAGCAGTAAAGGCAGCTAATCCGAAAAGTCCCAGACAGGCAATAAATATTGCAAGTATTGAAAATACCGTAAATATTTCTCCGGTCTTTTGTTCAGACTGATAGAGCTTATTGAAATCATCATCGAGAAAGAAATATTCAAATGGTTTATTCGGTACAAATTTTTTCCACTCTTTCTCTATATATGAAATCGATCCGGATACATCAGCAGGACGAATCCTGACAGGTAAATAAGAAGTTTGACCTCTGTTTAAAAATATGGCCAGCGGTCTGATTTTCTGATGTAAAGATTCAAAATGAAAATCTTTCAGGACACCGACAATTGTGAATGAAGAATTTTGACCTGGTGTTTGACCCGGCAAAATAATCCTTTTCCCAAGCGGATCTTTTACCCCCATCAATTTTACTGCGCTTTCATTCAATACTATTGCAAGTGAATCCGTTGAATTTTCTTTCGAAAAATATCGTCCATCAGTCAATTGTAATTTCATAGTCTTTGCGAAATCATAATCAGTTGACATTATAGCGAGAATATATTGTTGGGGGCTTTGAGCTTCCTCGGGTTTAAAAACTATTTGTCCAAATATCCGTCCCGGAAGATTATCTGTATTTGAAGCATTTATTATTTGCGCATTGTTTAATAGTTCATTTTTAAAAGTCTCAGCCTTATTCTCAAGAGCCCAGGCTCTGTTTATAACAAGGACATGCTCCCTGTCGAAACCCAGGTTTTTCTCCTGTACGTATTTGAGCTGCCCGTATATAATAAAGGTACCGATAAAAAGAACTATTGAAATAGCAAACTGAAAAACTACTAATCCGCTTCTCAACCAGCTTCCGCCGTTATGATTTAATTGACCTTTTAAGACAGTCACCGGTTTAAACGATGACAGGAAGAATGCTGGATAACTTCCGGCAATCAATCCAATAACAAGGACAGCAAGAATAAGAGCAGGAATTGCAATTAAATTATTGAAATACGAAGTGTGTAATTCTTTCGCGGCCAAATGATTAAATGACGGGAGAAAGATTTCTACTAATGCAATTGAAACTACCACGGCGATAAAAGTCATCAAAATTGATTCTGCCAAAAATTGTTTTACCAATTGAATCTTATTTGAGCCCAAAACTTTTCTTATTCCAACCTCTTTTGAGCGTATAGCTGATCTGGCTGTTGAAAGATTCATAAAATTTATGCAGGCAATAAACAGAATAAAAAGTGCAATGATCGAAAAAATATAGATATATTTTACATCGCTGTTCGGCTCCAATTCGTAGTCAAGGTGGGAATTCAGGTGTATACTACTTAATGATTGCGTGTGAAATTCATAAAGATTTCCTGAATTCCTGAGTTCATCAAATGATGCCCCGAAAAGCTCCTTGAGCTGAGGACCCGCATATTTTCTGGCGAAATCTGGCAGCTTGGATTCAAGTACTGAACCAGGCACACCTTTCTTTAAAACGACATAGGTATACAAATTATTAGATATCCAGTGAGGGGTATTATCCATCCCCAGGCTTGCAACCGAAGCAAAAATATCATAATGAAAATGAGAATTAACCGGACAATTTTTAACCACTCCTTTTACCGTATAAGGAGTTCCATCTTCAAAGTTCATTACTTTATCCATCGGATCCTCATTTCCGAAATATTTCTTTGCCAGTTTTTCGGTAAGTACAACAGTATGAGGTTGAGTAAGAGCAGTCTTTGGATCACCCTTTAAAAAAGGAATTGTAAAGACGTCAAAAATTGTAGAATCAGCCCAGAAGAAATTAGTCTCTGTAAAGACATTATCTTTATACCGTATAAGCATCGTATTATTCGGCATTATCCGTGTATACTGAATAACTTCCGGATATTCTTTTACCAGTGTTTCTCCAAGCGGAGCAGGCGATACAGCAATATTTATCGTGTTCCCGGCTAATTTCCCGAGTGTATGCACACGATATATCTGATCAGCTTTTTCATTGTATTTATCATAGCTAATTTCATCATTTATATAAAGCAGAATCATCATGCAGGCGGCAATACCGATTGCGAGGCCGAAGATATTAATAAAGGAATAAGCTTTAAACTTTAATAAATTCCTTAGTGCTATTTTTAAGTAATTTTTAATCATTTTTATACCTGGTGAAACCCAATTTGATTTTTATGAATTTATGAGATATAACATATCTTTCTTTTTAGTGTTTATTATTGGACTATACATGAAAATTTTCTTTATAGTTTTCCGTAACAACATGTCCGTCAAACAAATGAATGACTCTGTTTCCATATTCGGCATATGTAGGTGAGTGTGTAACCATTATGATGGTTGCACCTGCTTCATTCAGATTAGTCAATAATCCCATAACTTCATCGCCGTGAGCCGAATCCAGATTACCGGTAGGTTCATCAGCCAATACCAATTTCGGATTTCCAACTATCGCCCTTGCTACGGCTACCCTCTGCTGTTGCCCGCCGGACAATTGCTGGGGGAAATGCGTTGCCCGATGTATAATTTCCATTTTCTCCAATGCCTCGTTCACTTTGACTTTCCTTTCAGCAACAGGCACTCCTAAATACAAAAGAGGAAGCTCAACATTTTCATAGACTGTGAGTTCATCAATCAGGTTGAAACTTTGAAAAACAAATCCAATATTTTCTTTTCTCAGGCGAGCTCTCTGTCTTTCAGTATAGTCCGAAACTTCCTGGCCCAGAAAGAATAAATTTCCGTCAGTCGGGTTATCCAGTAATCCTAAAATGTTCAGCAAAGTTGACTTCCCGCAGCCGGAGGGACCCATAATAGAAACAAACTCTCCTTTTTCTATTTCAATATTTACATTATTAAGAGCGGTTGTTTCTACTTCTTCTGTTGTGTATAACTTTTTTAAGTTTTCAGTTTTAAGCATATCTGCTCCTTGTTAAAATTATTTTTTTATTTTTTGTTATTTCAAAACCAATTTGTCTACATCCCCAAATGTATCATATGAAGATGTTATAACTTTTTCACCTTTTTTAAGTCCATCCAGAACCTCAAAATCCAGTGTGTTCTGACGGCCTAACCTTATTTCTCTTTTATATGCAAAATCACCCGACGGATCAACTACAAATATCCACTGTCCTCCTGTTGTCT
>DATICR010000486.1:0-5263 GCA_035456745.1 Ignavibacteriaceae bacterium | reverse complement strand
AATAAACCTCTCATCTTAAGAACACTTAATTATCTTGATGAACGCCTTGACAATAAAGCATTCTTCCGTGCAAACCGGAAACATATAGTTAACTTAAAATGGATTGAGAGTATTGAACCCTGGCTTAACGGCGGTCTGCTCGTTAAGCTTAAAGGCGGAAATAAAATAGAAGTCTCAAGAAGACAAGCGATCAAATTCAAAGATATGTTGAGTTTGTAATTCGTGAATAGGGGTAAAGTACAAACTAAATAGACGGAGAGACTTTGAGACTCAGAGACCCTGAGAGGTGGGGACTGGGAGACTGCTGGGAGGGGATGAGATAATTCAATTATGTAATTTATTTAATGATATCTCTCAGACTTTTTCCTGTTCTTTGATGGAACAGATCATATGCAAGAAATCCAAAAAAGATTGCATACTCTGTAAATATTACAGGAAAGTATTCGTGCCATACTTTTCCCAGGGGTGTAAAATTGGAAAGATTAATAGTAAAGAGAAGACTAAGCACTGAATAAAAAACAGCAAATGGATTCAGGGCTGCTATCCATCCGAGATACCAGGGATACAATACCGGCGAAAAAATTACGACTGCCAGGAGCACTCCAAAGATTCCCTTTATAAAGTCTTTATAATAAAGTGCTATATATCCAATTGAGATGAACAAAAGAATGCCGCAGATTACTCTTGCAGTTTCACGATCAGGGAAGAATGCGGTCAATAAGTAATAAACTGATGCATTGAATTCCCATTTATTAACATATCTCATTAATGCATCCGTCACCGACAGGCTGCCGTTAATAAACGGAAAATAAAACAGAACAGAGATAATTACGAAAGTTGCTATATAATATATAAATCTTCGGGCTCTTAGTTTTTTTACTAAAAGTGGAATAAGAAAGATGGGATATAATTTTATAAGGAAGGAAAAGGTAAAGGCGACGACTGAAACAATCATATTTTCTTTTTCAAGGAAATAAATAAAGAGAACAAGAAACATAATACCCACGACATCAATATGAGCATTTACGAAATACTCCATCAAAGGAAGAGGCAGCCAGGCATAGAGGATTATAAAATTCAGATTTTTCTTTTTCAGGTAGAGTAGTTTTAACATGAAAATCATTGTAATAATTTCACACAAAAGATAAATAAGCTTTAAACCGGTCGGGCTGTTCCCGGTTAATGAGTAACCTAAAAAGAATACCAGCTGCGCTGCAGGGGGATAGATGGAGGACATATTTTTGAATGTGACTTTATTATAAACCTCATCTCTTAAATTCTCAAGGTTGTCTGCATCAGGCGAATACTGATATGGATTATATCCATTATATAATACCTTACCCTCCCAGATATACCTGTAAACATCAGGTGAAGTAGCTGGTACTGAAGGTATTAAAGTTATCCTGAAAAGAATTCCAAATAAAATTATTATTAAGGGGATTAAAAATTTGGGAGATTCTGATTTATCTTTAGTAAATATTTTCAGAAATAAAAATGGCATTATACCTGTTTCAGGACTAAAAAGTCTAATAAGATAAAATGCAAACAGGAAAATGATAAATGCTTCAAAATAAACGAACATAAAAAGACTGATATTTCCATTACCATTATTCAAATCAAAAAAGATATAAAATGCCTCTGACAGAATTCCGGCTGTAAGGAGGAGAAGAAAAAATTTACGGTTATTTAGTTTTAAGAAATGCAAAATGGTGCGGGTAAATTAATTAAATAATTCCCAGGCAACTCCGAATCTTATTCCCCTCCTGAACATGGGGTAATAAGGAACAATATAGTAAGTTTCATCGAAAAGATTTTCCCAGGTAAAATATGCATATGCTCTTTTTTTAATTTCACCGACTAAAGTATAATCAACCGTCACAAACCGGCCGGCAAGGACATATTCATTTCCAAGGTAAAAGTATCGCTGCTTCGAGTTATAATTAACCGCAAATCCTGTTTTCAGGTAAAGGCTTTCATCAAAGAACGATCCATCAAGATAAAGCCCCCCGGTTAATTTAATCTGGGGTGACGCAATCGTTCTGATTGAATCAATGCCAGACGATTTATGTTTTGAAAGATCATAATATGCAGTTGTTTCGAAAAGAATATTCCATAACTTCAGACTGAAATTCCCGCCTAACAATGAAGCGCCCAGGTCGGAATAGTACTCGTTGACTGAAGCATATAATGGAGATTCAATTTGAAGGTAACTTTCATTCCTGTTAATAAAATCAGCACGGAGCTTTACACTCTCCAGATTAAGATTTGCTGACAACTCAACTGTATTGACATTATCGCTTAAACCGGCCGACTTATAAATTGAATAACCTCCATATAAATCGAGGTGCTTCAGAAGTTTCAATGAAAGATCGAATCCCAGTCCGTTATAAACCTTAGAAATACCATTGCTTATGTTTTGAATCTTATAATAAAATGAAGGGACGATGCTGCTATCTATCAGATTAAGACTGAAAATTGGAGCCAGGGTGAAGTAGTTTGTATTATAATTTAATTGGGAACCGGGCATAGAACGTTTTGTATCAGTTCTTTCATATTGAGCCATTACTTTTAACTCTGCAAATGCGAGACTGATATCCTGAGTCAATAATGCCCCTGCCGATTTATTTTTATTGCTTTGTGGAAAATCAGGATAATCTGCCGGATTTATAATCTCATTTTTATCAAACCTGTAATACACATTAAAATCAGTAAAAGTATTTGCAAAAGGAATGGCAAATAACCTCAGTCCGACATTATGCTGTAAAATATTAGTCCTTCTTTGACGAAAATAAACGGGTGCCCTTAGGTTATCGTATAAAATCAGGTCAATATTGGATGTGAGTTGAACAATACTATCGACATTTACCCCGCCGTTTAAAGCTGCGTTATAATCATTATATGCATAAGATGCAGTTAAGCTGACATCATTAGATATAAGATATTTCAAATGTGCATCCCCCTGCCATATGCTGAAATCACTATTTGAATAACTACTGTCTATATTCCGGTTTGATATATCAAATGTGAAAATAAAATCAGGAAAGACGATAGCATTGAAAATAGCATCGATAAAAGCTTCACCGCCGGGACCCTCATAAAATTTTATCCTGGCATAAGGCCGTAATGAATAAATATCTCTTTTAATAAAGTTGACACTTACAGGATTACTCACCGGTCCGAAAAGGAAGCCTCTGGGAGAACGGATAATCTCGATTGAATCAATCATTTCAGAAGCCATCAGATTCAGATTGTAATATCTTGACAGCCTGTTATTTGTGTATATCCCGTCATCGAGAAATCCTACTGCATTGGTACCATACAATATAAGCTCATTCGGATGACCAACAAAACCAAAGTTCCTGAGGAAGCCCATTCCAAAATGATCAAACAGATCACCCGTGTACCTGTAATCCATAAAATCAATTTCTTTTCTGCTAATGAAGGTGCTTGCTGAATTAAATGGACGTTGATATAAAGGAGTTGTTGTATCTTTTTTGGCAATTGTTTTTTGAGCGTTTAACAATCCCGTTGTATCGGCAGAAACGGTATCAATAATACCGGCTTTGGTGGTATCGACATATAAGGTATCCTTCGCCTGTGCACGTAACATAATGGTAACAGATGCAAATATGAGAAGGATAAACTTTATAGTCATCAGGTAAACCGCACTCTTTTAAATAAGATAAGTGAAAAAATAAATAAATAAGAGTTAAGCCACAAAGCGGCCGGAGGTTATCTTGAGGCCGCAGACAGAGGGGGAGGCAGACAAATAAATTTTTAAAAAATGAAGGATTCTATTTTTGTTTAGAAAGAAAATTGATAAATTTCGCACGGAGATATTTTAATCAAAAAAAGAGAGGAACCATTATGCCGAATTCTAAACCAATGACTAAAGGTCAAATACTTGATCATCTTTCTAAGAAAACCGGAACAACAAAAAAATTAGCCGGTCAATTTCTAGATGAGTTAGTTACACTTTCATATAAGGAAGCTAAAAAATCTTTTGTAATTCCGGGACTTGGTAAATTGTTGGTTGTTGACAGAAAGAAAAGGATGGGGAGAAACCCTGCTACTGGTGAAACTATGTTAATTCCTGCAAAGAAAACTCTGAAATTCAGAATTGCCAAGCAGGCAAAAGATGCGGTAGTTCCTCCTAAAAAATAATCTTACTGAAATCGCAAAAAGGCTGTCCTAATGACAGCCTTTTATCATTTAACCGATTCCGCCTTTAGTATACTCCTGGATTCCTAAGGTTGACATATATCTCTGCGGGTAATGAGAATGTGATAGGATCGCCTCCTTCTGGCCCATATGAAATAATTTAATTAAATTGATTAAACCAAAATGACAGGATTAACAATGCCATATCTTATATTCAAACTAATACACGTTTTTGCTGTTATATTTTTTGTGGGAAATATTGTAATTACAATATTCTGGAAAAGTCACGCTGATAGAAGCGGTGACCCCAAAATTATTGCTAACACTATAAGGGGCATCATTTTAGCGGACAGAATTTTCACAATGCCTTCAGTAGGAATTTTAATACTGGCAGGTTTTGGAGCCGCAGGTATTGGTTTCATTCCTGTTTTTGAAACAGGCTGGATACTGTGGGGGCTCATTCTTGTTCTTATATCAGGCATCGCATTTATGACTAAAGTAGTTCCACTGCAAAAAGAGTTATTAAAAATTGCAAAGTCAGATTCATTTGATAAAGCACGGTATGATGCGATATCCAAACAATGGAATCTTTGGGGCAGCATAGCAACTATTGCTCCAATCATCGCTGTAATTTTAATGGTGCTGAAAATACCGGCATGATGACTAATTGACTTGGAGACTAAAGAGATCCACATCTTTTTCCTTTTTTCTTGTTTCTTTTCTTTTTCATTCTTTATTCTTTTGACTTTTTACCTGCCTCTTAGGTAGGTTATATTTTACATATCTGTTCAAAATATTGAAACAAAGAAAATAAAAAATCCCTCAGATAAAGAAAAAACATTGACATATTTTTTTAATATTCCTATCTTTTGCCGGTCAAATTTTGAAACTATTACCACTGACAATATTGGGGTAAACTGCTATAGGGGGTCAAAAATTAATAAAGTTTTATTCCTGATCTTAAATGTTGCATAATTCAACAGAGCCCGGAAGAAGCCCGAAAGAAGCCCAAATCCTCCTTTGTTGCCCCCTGATTTTCTATCTGCGATTTTTCAATTCACAATCGGCTGATCTTTAATACATCCAAACAGGACTAATATTG
>DATICR010000485.1:0-2781 GCA_035456745.1 Ignavibacteriaceae bacterium | reverse complement strand
TGCTTCTATGATCGGAATTTCATCCCATAACTTGTCGGAAATCATTAACACAAAACTGTCTCAGAATTTTTATGATTATATAAATTCATTTAGAGTTGAGGAAGTAAAAAGGTTAATAGAAAATGATTCCGGTAATCAATTCAGCATTCTTGGATTGGGATTTGAAGCAGGGTTCAGTTCTAAATCGGCATTTTATACTGCATTTAGAAAAAGTACGGGTATCACTCCTGCCCAGTACAGGAATGACACCCGGAAAATAAAAGTAGCTTAATATTTCATCTCATTAAAATCCTGGATTTATCCGGGTATCATGTCTTTAACCGGCTTAAATATTAAAATTTATTCAAAACTCATACTCGACACCTAATACCGGCAAAGTACTCCATTGTGTCTGTACATCTTGTTCATTGGTAACTTCATTCCAGTAGTAGAAAGCAATATTCTTCCTGCTATAGACATTCCATACACTAAGATAGACAAGAAGGCTTGAGGTATCGAAGTAGAATTTCTTATCGATTCTGATATTCATCGAATGATAATCAGGAAGCCTTTCTGAATTTGTTCTGCTTAAATCCCATATACCGACGCCTGCGGCTTTCGAAGCTTCATAATTAAAAGGTGTGTATGGAGCTCCGCCGGCATATACCCAGCGAATTTTGAATTCCCAGTCGTTGCCCGGAATATAACCGCCTTCAAGATTAAAATTGAACCTGTTATCGTAAATTCTATCATGTCTTTTACCGAAAGAATCTTCATATGCCGTATTTGATATCGAACCGCTGACAAGACCGTAAAAATCTTCGGCTAATTTTTTCTGAAGTGTGACTTCGATTCCTTCAGCATCGGCTTTCCCGTTATCTTTAAGAATTTTGTTGCTCCAGAAAATTCCGTAAACCTGCACCTGGTCAAATAAAAACATTGTAGGCATTTCCGGATTTACCGGGAAGTTGTTGTATTGTTTATAATATGCTTCGATACTTAATCTTGTCGCATCCCCAAGATTATGACTGAAACCCGCAATGTAGTGTACTGCGGAGGGAGTTTTGAGTGATTTGAAATCCTCACTTTGCACAAGAATATTATTAGGTATGTTCTGATAAAACAGACCGGAACTTACAGAGAAAGATGTTTTAGGATTCAGACTATATGTCAAAGTCGCTCTGGGAGAGAAATTGATGTTTTGATTGTATGTGAAATAATCGACTCTGGCACCATAATCAAGCTTAAAGACGTCAAGAAAGTTCAGATGATGAACACTGAATACGCCAACCTTATATGCATCCTTGTTATTATTTACATTCAATGGCCGGGTTGTATTGCCATACTGATCTTCGTACGCACCATAGAATGTGTTAAATTTTGTAAAAGCAGCCGAGAGATCACTGCCGAACTCGATACTGTTTTTATCATTCAGCTTCAGATAATTCACATTCCTCATTCTGATAGTATTGTCCTTCGATTGATTAGTATAGAACTGACGGCGGGAAACTGTTTTGCTGTAATCATTATTGGACTTTGTATAAGTATATGCAATCGAGGTATTGGAATAACCTTGATTGCTCCATATATGCTGCCAGTTTGCACCTCCCGTATTTAAAATTCCATTAGTTTCTCCATACATATTAGCATCATTTTCCACTGCTTTATTTTCATCAAGATAAACATAATCTATTGATAATATATCTAGAAAACTAAGCCGGTTATTTTCGTCGATATCATACACGACTTTTCCCTGCACATCTCCATATTTGGGAAGAGGTGAACCTTCCTCGATCTGATTGACAATTAAATCGACATAGCTTCTGTTAAATGAAAAAAGATAATTTAATTTTTCACCTGCAGAACCTTCAACAGCCCCGCCGACCCCGGCCATATTTAAATTTAACTGCGGTGAAAACCGGTTCTTTTCTCCTTCCCGGTATGAAATTTCCATGATAGATGACATCCTGTCTCCAAAAATGGGTGAAAATCCTCCTGAATGAAAATTAACATCATCTATAAAATCGGCATTAAGAATTCCAATCGGTCCGTCGGATGATCCTTCAACAGGGAAATGGTTTATATTAGGAATTTCAATGTTATCAAGGTAAAAGCTGTTTTCGACCGGAGTACCTCCTCGTACGATAAGACTATTTCGCTGATCATTTATTTTAGCAATTGAAGGAAGCGTAAAAAGAATTCTGCTTACATCTCCTGCAGTACCCGGTGAACGTCTTATTTCTTCTGAAGAAAAATTAACAGTACTTACAGGTTTATTTTCCAATTCTGAAAAATAACCATTTGTAACAACCACATCACCAAGTTCAACAGCCGAGGGATTCATTTCAATATTAAGAAATGTTGTTCTATCGGGTTTAACATTTACATCTGTTTTTGTTATTGCTTCATATCCTATATAACTGAAAACTACATTTATTAAACCAACAGGAACATTCGTTAATTGATAGAACCCATCACTATTTGTAGTAGTACCAGTCTGTGTGCTTTTAATATAGATATTTACGCCGATTAAGGGTGTTTTTGTTTCTATATCAAGAATATTACCCGAAATGCTGCCTTTCGGTTCATTTGATTGAGCTAGTATTATGGTTGTGCCAATCAACATTAAAATTATAATCCAACTTTTCATTTTGTCTGACTCCATTAAATTTTTAATTACACACCAAAAATATGGTTCATGAAAAGGGGATTCGTTTTTTGCGCTGGGATAGAACCAGGAATAGAGTCTTGCTGGGTGGGGAAGGACGGGTTTTTTGAGAGGGGCTTTGAGACTTGAGACTG
>DATICR010000484.1:0-2096 GCA_035456745.1 Ignavibacteriaceae bacterium | reverse complement strand
AATATCGGGGAGACCTAGCTCAGAAGATTACTGAACGGATAGGGCCCCATCTTTGTCTGCATGGGACTTCTTCAGTTCTAAAAGAAAAATTAACCGGTCTTTTTGAACAAGGTATATGTAAAGTGAATATCTGGACAGCGTTAGAACGTGATAGTTCTCCGGTACTTTTTCAAAAAATGCTTACAAATGCTGCGAAAATTGTAGGCCCTGATAAAGCAAAGAAACTACTTTCAGATAAATTGCTTGGGGAAAAAACAGACTATAAGAGTGAACTTTCTATTGATTATTTTACAACAACATACCGGCAGGATATCATTTTCCGAAAGATGAAGGATATTATAACTGAATATCTTAATATATGGTATGTATAGATTTAAGATAATTAAATGATGGAATTTATCATTGAAACTAAATTTACTAAAGCGAATTAATATAAAACTACTGCATGTAAGTATTGTAAAATGAGTTACATGGGAATAGACATAGGAACGAGTGGCTGCAAAGCCGCTGTTTTCAATAAATACGGAGAACAACTCGCTTTATCTTATCGCGACTATAATGTTATTTTTTCCGGCGGAAATACTGCAGAGTTGGATTCTGACGAGGTGATTGATAAATGTTTCGATGTAATTAAAGAATGTGTTTTGCGGGTAGAGCCTGATTCAGTAAAAGGATTAGCTATTTCGAGCCAGGGTGAAGCTTTTACCGCAATTGGATTTAATAATGAAACTCTATGTCACGCAATGGTCTCATCAGATATGAGATCTCAAACCAGTTTAAATTATTTGTTAAATAAAATCGGAGAAGAAAAGCTTTATCAAATTACAGGTCATACAGCACATCCGTTGTTCACGGTATTTAAATTGTTATGGCTGAAAGAAAACAGGCCGGACATATGGGATAAGGTAAAATATTTTTTTTGTTTTGAAGATTTACTTCAGTTTAAGTTAGGACTTGAACCAGCTATTAGTTGGTCTCTGGCGGGTCGCACTATGATGTTTGATGTAAGGAAACACGATTGGGATTCAGGAATTCTCCAGGAAATCGGAATTTCCCGGGGACAGTTGGCTAAACCTATGCCATCAGGAAGTATTGTTGGAAAAGTTGATGTAAATATCGCGAATAAACTCGGTCTGTCGGATAATACATTAGTTGTAAGCGGCGGCCATGATCAACCATGCAGTGCATTGGGGTCCGGAGTTGTGGAAGAAGGTACAGCTATGTATGCTGCCGGTACTGTGGAATGTATTACACCGGTTTTTAATAAACCGGTTTTTACAGAAGAATTGCGTAAAAATAATTTATGTACATATAACTATACTATGAAAGATAAATTTACCACAGTCGCATTTAGTCTGACGGGAGGCAACATATTAAAGTGGTTCAGGGACGAATTTGGTATGCAGGAAGTTGCTGAAGCTAAGCGGAGCGGAGTGAATGCATACGAACTTCTTCTCAGAGATATTGGGAACAAGCCATCAGAACTGCTTGTGCTTCCTTATTTTACATCCTCCGGTACACCTTATTTTGATACAAAAACCAGGGGAATAATTACAGGGTTAAGACTATCAACTCATCGAAATGATTTTATTCGTGCTTTATTAGAGGGTGTAGCCTTTGAAATGCGGCTAAACCTGGAAATTCTGCAAAATTCCGGTTGTGCAATTAACGAGCTGCGCTTAGTTGGCGGAGGATCAAAATCAATAAATTGGGCTCAACTTAAAGCTGATGTAATAGATAAAAAAATTACTCTGCTTAATATAACAGAAGCCGGATGTTGTGGTGCCGCTATGCTTGCATGTTCCGCGGATACAAAGGAATCCCTGCGTGAATTAGCAGTCAAATGGGTTAAACCATTAGCAACTGTCTATCCGAAAGCCGAATATAAAAAGTTATATAAAGAAAAATTTCAACAATATAATAATCTTTATAAAACTTTTAAAAATATCTCCATTTAAAACTCCGTTAATTTCCATTCGTTCTGTGTTAATAGATTTTCAGTTGAAACGTAATTAAAGGAATTAGTAATATAAAGGAGAATTTATGCCAGTAATAAACAAGAATTTTTATCTAACCCCAACAGTTATTTTTATAAT
>DATICR010000483.1:0-3009 GCA_035456745.1 Ignavibacteriaceae bacterium | reverse complement strand
GCATAAAGAACTCAAAGGAATCACAAAGGACACAACGAAAAATATTAAGTACTGCCACGGTTTGGAACTTGAACACAAACCTGACCGTGGCAGCCCAGAAAGTCAACACGCCCATTGAACGATCTGCCTACTGCCTATTGCTTCTGCCTACTGAACTGCTTCTTTGTGCAACTAAAATTCGACAATCGTAAATCGACAATCCAAATCAAACTTTTCATTTATTGTCTCAATTACCTAAATTTGCTTAACGAAATGCAAAAGAATTATTAATGGACATCGTAAACAAAGAAAAAATAACTGATGTTTTGCTGAAAAGAGAGAATATCAGTTTTGCATATTTATTCGGTTCACAGGCAAAAAATAAAACCAGGTTTCGTAGTGATTTGGATATTGCATTATACTTTAAAAATGATCCTGGTCTTGGTGAAATTGGAGCCCTGGTGGTTGAATTAGAGAATACTTCTGACTGCAAGGTTGATATAGTCTCATTAAAAAACTTGTATGAAAAAAATCCCAAGCTGGCATATTCAGTTATTGCCGAAGGAAATCTCCTGTTCTGTAAAGATAAACTCCTGCTTAGCCACTTTAAGAAAAACGTATTTCTGTATTATCTTGATTTCAAACCGGTTATCGATCTTTTTACGGATAAACTTTATGAACGACTTTCCAACGGTAAATTTGCAGTTGCCGAACAAAGACCTTTATATCCCCGTTCAGGGAGAAATAAATGATTGATAAACTCATCAGGCTGGAGGAAAACTTAAAAGCTCTGAAAACTATAAAGGATAAATATACGCTCCAGGATATTTTATCCGATAAGGTGGATGAATGGGGACTCAGATACGGTTTTTTTGAATCAATACAGATTATTATTGACCTGGCCTGTCACATTGCGGCACAAAAAAATTTGGGTACTCCTAAGAATTATTCGGAATGTATTTCTTTTCTTATAATGAATAACTATATAAAAAAAGATTTAGGTGAAAAAATTATAAAAATGATTGGATTAAGGAATATTATAATTCATGATTACGGAATAATTGATATTGAAAAACTATATGGATATCTTGATGAATTAGATGATTTAAGCAATTTTATTTATGAAATCAGAAACGCATTTTGAAAACGGATATATCGATACCTGGCTGATTGGAAAACATCAATCAACCATTCAATCCTTCAGACCCAATCAACCAATCACTCAATCAATCAATCAAACATTCAGATAAATTTGCGATACCAGTCAATCAAGAATTCTGTTTCCTTGCAACACTTTTCCCTATTGTCTCATCTCTTTCAATACCCTAATTTTTCCACGAGTATAACTTTTCTGGCTCAGATTTTGCTTCCTGTCCTATAGAATTTAATAATTTCGTGCCGGCAATCGTTTTTCTTAGATAATGGCGCATTATTTATTACACTTACTACTTCATATTGCTGAAATAAGTAAAAATTCTACTGATGGGTGTAGTCAAATTGTGACTTACAGCGGCGAAGCTGTGTATAACTGCATTAGTGGACCATATTCATTTTTCTTGCCACCAAGCCGCCAAGACACTAAGTGAATCCGGCTATTTGTAGACGATGAAATGAATTTCACAAAAACCGAAATACCTGATGTAATACTTATAGAGCCGTCGATTATGCAGGACGGAAGCGGGTATCATTTTGAAAGTTTCAGGCAGGATTTATTTGAGCAGAACCTGGGGAAGATAAATTTTTTAATGGAAACTGAATCGCTTTATGAAAACGGGGTTCTGAAAGGTCTCCACTACCAGCTCCCTCCATACGAACAGACAAAATTAATAAGAGTTATAAGCGGTGAAATACTTGATGTTGCAGTCGACATAAGGGAAGGTTCAAGGTATTTCGGAAATTACGTTAGAAATATTCTTGACAGCAGGGACAAAAAGCAGTTGTTCATTCCGAAAGGCTTCGCACACGGATTTATCGTTATAAGCGATGAAGCCATAGTGAGCACCAGGGCCGATAATTATTATTCCAGGTTTTACGAAAGAGGGATAATTTACAACGACAATTATCTGCACATAAACTGGGGATTTGACAGCAGGCGAGTCAAAGTAAACCAGGACGGTATAAAGCTGTCGACTTTCGTGAAGGCAGAAGTGTTCAGCAGTGAATATGTGGAATAGTGAAATTTTCCTTACAAAGCCGCAAAGAACGCGAAGGAATGGGAGGCTGATGACGCGGATTATTTATGATGAACACAGATAATTATTGGGAATGCAGATGGCACAGATAAATATTAAATACTGCCGCGGTTTGGAACTTGAACACAAACCTGACCATGGCAGCCCAGATAAAGACGATTACCTGGTAAAAGAGAAATTGCTGAATATAGAGAAAGCAACAAAAAACACTAATTAGATTTGTTGATTTTCTCGTGAGAACGTCCGGATAAACCAAGACATTCAGTCAATCAAAGATCCTGAAAAATTTGCGACACATTGGATATAATGTCGCTCCCAATCAACCAATCAATCCTTCAGGCCCAATCAACCAATCACTCAATCAACCAATCAAACATCCAGATAAATTTTGCGATACCAGTCAATCAAGAATTCTGTTTCCTTGCAACACTTTTCCCTTATTGTCCCCATCCCAACAATACACTAATTTTTCCCCCCAAGCATCCGCAACTTTTCCGGCTCGCTTTTTGCTCCAATTAACCGGAATTTATTAAATTACGCACGGCTATTGTTTTTTGTTAAATGATGATATTTTATTTTCCGCGGAAACTACTTCAAATTTCTGAAATCGGTAACAATTCAATCAAGGGTACTTCTAAAATGGGAGTCACCTTGACGAAGTCGTATACGCCATTGGATTTTTCATTCATCCAATCACTCAATTTTAACTACTACTACGGTATTTCATCTGGTGGTAGTCATCCAATCAGTCAATCAAAAGTCTGGGGATATTTGAGAATTTTGATTGTCCGCAGGATTGGGAAAAATCACAGCATTCAATCATTCAACCAATCAGCAT
>DATICR010000482.1:0-3352 GCA_035456745.1 Ignavibacteriaceae bacterium | reverse complement strand
AAAAAAGGAATGGAAATATCTTGTACCTCTTGTTTTGCTGATAGCAGTCCTTTTTATATTCTCCAGGAATTCCAGTGAAGTAAAAATATTCTCAATTGAGAATAACAAAATGCATCTTTTAAGCAGTTACAAAACCAGCGGACGGGCGTATGATTTAACTACGTCAGACAGATATTATTATGTATCCGATTATGAAGACGGTTTGTTGAAATATCGGGATACAACAATGATTGAAAAGAAGGAAGTTCCTTCTCCAGTAGTTTCTCTTCAGAAATGGAATAATTATTATCTCGGTAATTTTATTGACACAAGATTTATAGTATATAATAATGATTCAACCGGCAATTTAAGGGAAATTGCCGAATGTCTTCCCCCGGGATTTACAATAAGTCATGCAATCAGCGGAAATTTTCTATATACCCTGGATATGGACAGCGGGTTAACGATTTATGAAAATCCCACTTTGCTGAAGAGTGTATACAGGAATAATTTTTTCTCAAATTTTAGAAGTATATCTGCCGATTCAGATTTGATCTTGTTTTTTTCTCCGGATAGCGGACTGCATTTTTATAAATTAATAAATGGTCTGCCCGGATCAAAACTTTATTCATTTAAGCCTGCTTTTTCAGTCAACTCCGTCTTCTATTTGAATCATATATTATACGTTTCAGGTAATAATGGAATAAAAACTTACCTGGTTAACGAGGACTCCTTACAGTTTGTAAGTGATTATAAAAAACCGGGTAAAATTTTCTTCTGGAAGGAAACGGATAATAAAATCATCGCTGCCGATCAATCCGGAAATATTTTTGCAAAAAACGTTGACTCACCTACTGAGTTTAAATTTCTCGGTAAAACGGATTTCGTTCCTGCCTCCTTGACTTTGAAAGGTGATACACTCTTTACTTCATATGTAAAAAGAAGCAGACTTCTGAGTGTGTGGGATCCCTATTTACCTGCTAATTCTGTCAGGTTATCATTATGGAAAGCGGGATGGAGGATGTTCCTGGATCACCCTGTCTTTGGAGTCGGTGATATTGATCTTGGTTTTCTTTACAAGCAGTATAAATCAAAATATGAGAAGGAGATACAGGGACATATGCACAATAACTTTGTTCATATGCTGGTTATCATGGGAATATTTGGCTTTCTTGCATTCTGCTACCTGCTATTCAAATTGTTTGAAATTGATATTAAAATTTACCGCGAGATGAAAAATGTGCCTTTTGCATCTTCATATGCGCTGGGAACCATAGCAGCATTAAGTACTGTAATCATTGCTGGTTTGACTGAAATGAATTTTTTTGATCATGAAATTATAACACTTTTGTGGTTTACTTTCGGATTGAATATTGCAGTCCGGAAGGGTTATAAAAAAAATGCGTAAATTTAAAAGATGAAAACAAGGGAAATAAATGGAAAATGAATTAGTACAAAGTGTAAATGAAAAAGTTGAAAAATTATCTTCTGAATTAAATTATAATTTTAATGAAGTGGCTGTAATCCTTGCTGCCGGTCATGGGAAAAGGATTAAATCCCAGACATCAAAAATGCTTCATAAGATATGGGAAGTGCCTACAGTTGAAAGAGTCTTTAATTCCGGCATTAAAGGAATTAAAAAAATAAATACCATAATCGTTGTCGGCATAAAAGCCAATGACGTTATGGAAGTAATAGGAAAGAGGGAAAATACCGTATTCGCATACCAGGAGACACAAAACGGGACGGGTCATGCGGTGCAGGTTGCTCTTGAGAAAATTGATGAAAAATTATTTAATGGAATTGTTTATATACTGCCCGGAGATATGGGACTGATTGATGAAGAAACGCTTCAGACATTCAGGAATAATTTTCTCGCATCCAAAGCAGATATGATGGTACTGACGGGAATTTATCAGGGCGACCCTCTCAATAATTCTTATGGAAGAATACTTCGTGTAAAGGAAAAAGATATTAAAGGTAAACCCTCTGGACAGGATAAAGGTAAAGTAATTCGGATTATGGAATACAAAGATATCCTTGCTCTTAAAGATAATGTGCCTTATGCAGTAAAATATAACGGAAAAGAATATTCATTTTTGAAATCAGAACTGATTGAAAACAATGAGTTTAATTCCGGGGTATATGCATTTGATTATAAAAAACTTATTGAATTAATTGGAAATCTTTCAAGTAATAACGTCCAGCAGGAAATTTATATAACCGATTTGATTGAGCTGTTCAATAAGCGGGGATATCAGGTAGCCGCGAGCAGACCTGCAAAACCATATGCTGTAATGGGCTTCAATAACAAATCTGTACTTAAGGAAATGGAAGCGATTGCAAGAGCCCAGGTGTATGAGCAGCTAAAGGATATTATAGAAATTGCTGACCCCGATGATTTCTTCATACACGAAAGTGTTGTAAATGATATCCTGGAACTTGACAAATTAGGAATTCCGCTGGATATAACCATCGGTAAAGGTGTTTATATTGGCAAGTGTGTGAAACTTAACTATAATATTATTTTTAAAAATAATGTATATGTAAACGGAGATGTCAGGTTTGGAAAAAATGTTGTCATATTTCAGAATGTCCATCTTTCCTGTTTCCCGAAGCAGAAATTGCAGGTAGGAGATAAAGTGCAGATTTTATGGGGCGATATTATAAAAGGAAATATAATGATTGGTGATGGTTCAAGGATTGAGTCAAGTGTAAATATGACGGGGAGTGATATGTTTCCTTTAAGAATAGGGAAAAATGTTTTGGTAAAAGGAACAAGCTATATATTCGGTTCGCTGATTGATGATAATGTTCATATAGAACATAGCGTAATTATAAAAAAACATATTAAGGCCGTAAAACTAATCGATGGTACTGTTATCCCTGTAAGATATTTTATCCCGCCGCCAGAAGGTACCGATTCAATAGAAAATATTTAAGTCGGGTTTTATTCCTGCCGGGCCTATTAGCTATTCTATACCGAATTCCGATTTAATTACCTCAATAGTTTGATCATCACAGAATACAGCTATTTCACCTGATTCAATCGGATCCCTCAGGACCGGTGCAGTTATTAGTTTATTTTTTATAATGAATGCAAGTTTTTTCCCGACCAGGCGACTTGTTACTTCTTTAAATCCTTTTGCGGTCGTGCTATCGAGTTTTATCCTTACAGTATTGAATATCCCTTCTTTTGAAGTGTCTGAAACAACTTTGACGGAAGTAAAATTATCCTCAGTGACAACAGGAATTTTAATTAAGCAATACTCGTCATCGCCATCCATAATTTTTATGAAATTAGTCGAATTTCTGCAGGAGTCATTTTCAACTACTGCGTAAAATCCGGTTTTAAGCTGATAATCCTGAGCAG
>DATICR010000481.1:0-6201 GCA_035456745.1 Ignavibacteriaceae bacterium | reverse complement strand
TATTAGACATAAAAAGCAGATAATAAGTGATTAAAAATACTCTTATACGATTATCTACTTAGACAAGCGTTTTCTGATCAAATTTGATGTACAATAAACTGACAATTACCATCTAAATACGCACTAATATCGCACTAAATGCGTACTGAACGCGCTTTAACAGTCAAACTTTAGCTAAATTATTTAAAACTCTTCGTCCAAAAGGAAATTTTGATGTTTATACATTTTAAATATCCAAGCATTTGATTATGTCATTATCTTAATCTAAGTTAACCGCCATAAATTACGTTCGGTATTTTTTAATCTCATTATAACTATTATGTATGGAAGAAAAACCGTCCTCGTAGCAGAGGATGAGGGGGTAATTGCGCTTGATCTCTCAATATTTCTTAATTTAAATAACTTTGATGTAGTACAGGTTCGGACAGGAAAGAATCTGTTATTAAAGTATCAGGAGCATAATCCATCATTAATAATTTCCGACTTAAAGCTGATACGGGTAAATTTATCACTTCAAACGGCTTTAATGGAGATTAACAAGCATTATGGTATACCTGTTATTATAATTTCGGGTGAATCCGAATCTGAAATAAAAAAAATTGCAAGTTCATTTTCAAACTGTACATACCTGATTAAGCCATTCGATAATAATGAACTGCTTCGGATGATACTATCTATTATTAAAGGGGAAAGTTAGACAGAGAAGGCAGTGTTTGTATTATGAAAGTCACAGGATTGAAATATTTGAATGAGTATGTAATACTCCAGGCGCAGGTGAATTAGTCCTTTATAGTAAGATTATTGTGTATATTATCCAGCACTGCAAGAAGTGCAGGTTCATCAAATGGCTTAATTATTATCCCCGCTGGGTTCATTTCTTTAGCAGTTTCATAATTTTCAGGATCGGAAAAGGCTGATATAAAAATAAAGGGAATGTCTTTCTGTTTTAAGGTACTTGCAATATCAATTCCCGAAACATCATCAGCAAGTCTAATATCGAGAATGGCAAAATCAGGATCTTCTTTTAAAAGGTATTCAATAGCATTTTCTCCTCTGCAAAAGCATAATACTTTATTATATCCTCTCCGCTTAAGAATAGCCTTTATTTCAAGCGCAGTTATAGCCTGATCCTCTGCAACTAAAACCATATTTTCGATACAATATTGGAAATTTGTGTTCTAAATTTGCGAAATTTTTTAATAAACAAAAACTAAAAATTAAAATCAGCAAGTGAAATGTGCGCCACGACCATTGTCATTTTAACTAAACGTCTTGTTCAAATTCAGATTCAATTGGAATAAAACCCGGATATACCTTTTGTAAAGATTGTTTTAATTGTTCCATCGTGAAGGGTTTTTGCAAATATTCATATTTGCCTCCGATATCAATTTGGGGCAAATATTCTGAGAAGATATTACAAGTTAAAAAAATTACAGGTATATTAATATTTTTGAGGATTTCTTTTGCAGTACTAAATCCATCCAATTTACCATCTAATAATGTTTCGATTATAAGAATTTCAGGATTATTTGTTTGACAATAATTAAGTAAGCCTTCACCTTTTCTGAAAGCAGCTTCAACACAGCAGCCCCACTTTTCTACAGTTTTTTTTATATCCATGGAAATTATAGCTTCAGTTTCACCAAGCAAAATTCTTGGACGTTTCATTTTCAGCGTTTTATTGTAACATTAATTATTTGTATTAAAGTTTCCGATGTAATCTGTCACTTAACAACAATCATATCAGTGGAGAAGTTATCGGGCACACAAATAAAATGATGATTATTAGTTTGAAACATAGCATAGTATTCCTGTTATACCATAACTTACCTTCAAGTATATTCATCCTTTGTTTTGAGGATAAAAAAGACTAATTTTTTGCAGTTGAAGAATTCTTTTCTTAGAGGAATCAATGAAAAAACCCCGCTTGAGTTTTTGGCAAATCTGGAATATGAGTTTTGGATTTCTTGGCATTCAATTCGGATTCGCACTTCAGAATGCGAATGTTAGCAGAATATTCGAAACTCTCGGAGCAAAAATAGACGCCATACCAATTTTATGGATTGCCGCGCCCGTTACCGGTTTAATTGTTCAACCGATTATAGGGCATTTCAGTGATAAAACCTGGACCAAACTTGGAAGAAGAAGACCTTATTTTTTTGGCGGGGCAATACTTGCATCTGCAGCAATAATTTTTATGCCTAACTCCCCTGTTTTATGGGTCGCTGCAGGAATGTTGTGGATAATGGATGCTTCAATCAATATATCT
The DNA here is from genome assembly GCA_035456745.1 of Ignavibacteriaceae bacterium. Classification (GTDB taxonomy): domain Bacteria; phylum Bacteroidota; class Ignavibacteria; order Ignavibacteriales; family Ignavibacteriaceae; genus DATFVA01. The sequence goes on along the minus strand of DATICR010000481.1, from coordinate 3,932 downwards.
ATGGAGCCTTTCCGGGCTTTCGTTGCTGATAACCTTCCTTCGGAACAAAGGACTATTGGCTATTCAATGCAAAGTTTTTTTATCGGAATTGGTGCTGTTGTAGCTTCAGCCCTTCCGTATATATTAACCAACTGGCTGAATGTAGCTAATACTGCAGCTGCCGGAGAAATTCCTGATTCGGTGAAATATTCATTCTACATCGGCGGTGCAATATTCTTTTTAGCAGTACTATGGACTGTCTCGACTACAAAGGAATATTCTCCTGAGGAATTAAAGAGATTTGCTGAAAGTGATACATCCTCTGTTAACCATCCTGATTATAAGGCGCCGCTGGATATTACTGCTTCCAGATTTTTCAGAAACGGATTTATATGGCTTCTGGCAGGATTAATTTTTTCCGCAATTCTTTATTTCATATTAAAAGAAAATGACTTTGGACTTTATGTACTTTTTCTGGGCCTGGTTGCATTTGGTATTGTTCAGCTTATTGCAGGCTTAATCACAAAAGCGGGAAACATAAAAAACGGATTTGTTGTTGTAACAAATGATCTATATAAAATGCCGGCAACTATGAAGCAGCTAGCAGTGGTTCAATTCTTTTCCTGGTTTGCTTTGTTTGCAATGTGGATTTACACAACTCCTGCAGTAACGCATCATATTTATGGGGCAACTGATCCTACAACCGAGATTTATAATAAAGGCGCTGACTGGGTGGGCGTACTGATGTCTGTTTATAATGGTTTTGCTGCAGTAATGGCTTTTGTTCTTGTCTGGCTTGCAAAAAGAACCAGCAGGAAAACCGTTCATATGATAAGCCTAGTTATCGGTGGACTTGCTTTTGCTTCCTTCTATATAATTCAAAATCCTGATCTTCTTCTGATTTCCGAACTGGGAATTGGTTTAGCATGGGCTTCAATACTTGCGATGCCTTATGCAATACTTGCCGGTTCAATCCCTCCCGAGAAAATGGGTGTATATATGGGAATCTTCAATTTCTTTATAGTGATCCCGCAAATTACGGCAGCCGCAATTCTCGGTTGGTTTGTAAGAGTACCATTTGGAGGAGAGGCAATATATGCTTTACTACTGGGCGGTGTATCAATGATAATTGCAGGAATTATGGTAATGTTTGTGAAGGATGTGGATGATTTACAATTGTCGATTGACAAATGATGCTGAAGTAAGTCCTCAATCCACAGTCCACAGTCGTCAAATCATCCAATGGGCGTATTTGCTTTTTATTAAGCGAAAAATTATAAGAAAAGAATTCCTTGAAGATTGAGGATTTACAATTTACGATTGACATTTTAAATAGACGATTGACGATTGATTGAATGGATGACTTTGGGACTGAGAGAACTGGAGACAGATAGACTTTAGGGCTAAGCGACTTAGAGATTTTAAATGAGGTGCAAAGTTGACATCTTTCAGTCATGTTCAGAAAAGTGAAAGATGTCAATCAACCTTTTACGCTTCCAAGTGTTAAGCCTGAAACGAGCCATTTACTGAGAATGATGAAAAGCACTACAACAGGGATGCTTACTATTAATGCAGCTGCAGCATACAATCCCCATTCAGTTGTCAGATTTGATTGAAACAATTTCAATCCCAGCGGCAGAGTATAAAGCGAAGTTTCCTGCAGAACCTGGGCGGCGACAATGTATTCCGACCATGCCGTCATAAAAGAAAATAAGGCAGTTATAACAAGGGCAGGAGCTGCAAGCGGAAAGATTATTTTATAAAAAGCCTGCCATCTATTACATCCGTCTATCCTTGCACTTTCTTCGAGACTTATTGGAATTGTATCATAATACCCTTTCATTTGCCAAACACAGAACGGAAGCGCCGTTGCCGAATAAATAATAATAATTCCAAGATAACTGTTTATCAATCCTAATTTGATAAGCATAATGTACATCGGCAATAAAAGCATTGTAGCCGGGAACATTTGAGTGGTCAATAATCCCAGCATGCTCGCCTGCTTTCCCACAAACTTAAATCTTGATAATGCATATCCTGCTGTTGATGCCAGAGCAACGCCGGTAACAGTAACCACAAATGAAACTATGGTTGAATTCCATACCCAGAGAAGGAAAGGCCTGTTTGTAAAAAGCTCCACATATTGTTTGAAGGTCGCATCTGATGGAATAATAGAAAGTGAAGTTGAGAGCAGTCTGTCGTTTGGTCTTATTGAAATTGTAAAGACGTTTATAACAGGATAAAGGACTATCACTGTAAAAATGATAAGAAATAAATATGTAAAAATATCCGCCAGTAATTTCTTTTTGTTCATATATTCCCTGTCTTGAAGACGCTAAGACTCTAAGTATTTAATGTTTTGTCCATCATTTAGTAAATGGATTCTGTGGCTCTGGTTCTTCTCAAAAATGTCAAACCAAAAGCCAGTAAAATGAGAAAGATAACCATGCTGAATGCTGCAGCATATCCATACCTATACAAATTAAATGCTGCTTTATAAACAAATGAGACTAATATATGTGTTTTATCCGACGGCTCACCTGCATTACTAACCAGCCAGACAACATTGATATTATTAAACGTCCATATAACTCCCAGGGTAATTGCCGGAATCATCACCGGTTTAATCAGAGGAATTGTAATAGATTTCAACTTATGATACCATCTTGCCCCGTCAATATCAGCAGCTTCATATAATTCCTTTGGAATACTTTGCAAAGCACCGAGAGCAATAATCATCATAAAAGGAAATCCCAGCCAGATATTTGTAATGATCACCGCCATAAATGCTTCTACCGGAGATTTCAACCATTCAACAGGTGACATTGAAAGATATTTTACAATAATGAGGTTTATTGCGCCGTACTCATAATTAAACATCCCGCGCCATGTTAATGCGACGATGTATTGAGGGATTGCCCAGGGGAGTATCAATAATGTTCTGAAAATTCCCGAACCAGGAAGGCTCCGGTTAATCAACAGAGCCAGAGTTACCCCCAATACTACGTGAAAAATTATGTTCGTACCTGTCCAAATAATTGTCTTCAGAAAGAATGCATAGAACTGCGGTTCTGAAAATACTTTTGCATATTGATAGAAACCAACAATGCTCCAGTCATTTATATGTTCAAGATTCATATTTGATACAGAGAGAATTATATTATAGATGAAAGGATACATTATTACAGCCAGCATTATCAGCAATGCCGGTAAAAGAAGGTAATAAGCAAAACTATCTTTTCTGAAGTTTTTGAAAAATGTTACCAGACTTTTTCTTGTAAAGTAAATAATAGCAGCAACTGTTAAAAAGAAAATTACAAAGACGATCGTTTTTCCCGCCGGATCTTCATAGTCCTCCCTCATTTCCTTTATTTTTTTTACCGCCTCGTCCTGCATCTGTTTTGCAGCTTTTTGCGGGGTAATTGATCCACCAAGCACAGCCTGGTAAGCGGGGCGCATAGCATCCCAGATAGCACGCATTTCAGTTACAATAGGAAGAGCTATACCATGGTCAATTTGATTTTTTGAATTTATGAAAATCTCATCGTTCGCAAGCTTCGGATTTGAATAAAGCTCTTTGCGGCTGGGGAAAGTCTTAACTTCAATTGCAGTCTCCAGCTGTTTATCAGGACTCAATAAAAATTCAAGCAAATCCTTTATTTCACCAAGTTTCTTTTCACCCACATTTTGGTTGATAGAATAACCCTTCGGTGCAACCATAGGGGTTGCATACTTCCCTGTTTCAGTAATAATGGGGAGTACTGAAATTCCATAATTTATCCCCGCATTTCCATAGCTTGACCAGGACCAGTCGCCATTTATAATCATTCCGGCTTTTCCCTCTTTGAAAAGTACGTCTGCGATATCATAATCCGCTTCACCAGGAATGATTTTATATTTATCGCGTAGGTCAGCTATAAAATTAAGAGCATTAACCATTGCGGGAGTGTTGA
>DATICR010000480.1:0-6211 GCA_035456745.1 Ignavibacteriaceae bacterium | reverse complement strand
CAATATTTCGTGTTCAACTTCCTCACCCTTCACCTGAAAATCCGGTATCTCAAGCGGCATATCTTTGTAGTCTTTAACATCAAGTGTTGGAATAACTTCATAATGAACCTTAAACTGAAAATCCTCACCGGGAGTGAATTTAATATCCGAAAGAACAGGCTGACCTATGGGCTGAAGATTTTTTTCCTTAACGATTTTCCAGAAGCTGGCATTTGCAACCTTTTCAGAAGCTTCATATTCAAAAGCATCACCATACATCTTTTTCAGCATTGCCGGTGGAACTTTACCTTTTCTGAATCCGGGTATCTGCAATTTCTTGCTTTGTTTTTTTACTTCATCGTCAATGTCTTGCTTTATTTCATCGTATGTCATTTTAACTTCAACTTCATTTTCCGAAGCAGAAATTTCATTAACTTTTACTTCCAATTTATTCCTCTTATATTTATAAAATTCTGAATATTTATATAATTCCTGTGCGAGAACGGGGACTCGAACCCCGACACCTTTCGGTACTAGATCCTAAGTCTAGCGCGTCTGCCAAATTCCGCCATTCTCGCAAAATATTTACAATTTTTGGTAAAAATAGAAAATAAAAATACGTGATTTGATATAGAAAACAAAAGAAATGAAACACTGGATATTACTCTATTTGAAAGTTGGGACCTTAAGATAATTGAATTTATCCATATCCTGATAAATTTTACCTTTCCAGGAATCATATTCTAGATGTAGGTGCCGAAAATAATTAATGATAAATAAACTTAAAACAACACGAGTTTTTATAGTACTTAGTTTAAATTTTCATAATTTTATATTGAATAAAATTGTAAATAATAGAAAATTAGTTTATGACCGAAAAAAATAATATAAATGAAGAAATAGTTGAAAGTAGATTATTTGTCCAACATCTGGAGAATTATAAGTCCAAAAAGAAAGTAATTAAGATTGGCGAGAGAATTGAATTCAAAGGAATATTTAATTCTTTTAATGCTGATTTTGATAATCTCTGGAAAGCGCTTGTGAAAGATGCTGCTGAAGAAAGAATGGCAGAAACCAGACAGGAATTCAGAGAGAAAATATTTTTGCTTATTAGGGAATCAATTTATAATGTACTTTATCTGGGGATAAAAGATTTAGATGCAAAGAAAATTGACTTTGATGAATTGAACAGGGGAATAGGAAATGATATCAAAATGATTATGCAAAATTTATTCAGTGCATTCCATTTGCAGCATCAGATTACTATGAACAAAATTATCCCTAAAAAACAGGTTACTAAAACCAGAGAAATTGAACCGGAAGTAAAAGAAAAAAAAGAAGGGATTGTCCTGAAAGATAAACCGGTAAAAATAATAGTAGAGAGCAAATTTAAGCCTGAAGATATCAAATATTATAAAAAAGTTCTAGAAGCTTTAGACGGTGCACTTGAAAAGGGAGAAAATCAGTCGATAAGAAAGATTGTATTTGATGTTGCCAGAAAAGAAGTAGGGTTGAGTGAAAAAAATGAGCTGCAGGATTTTTATAAAAGATTTATAAATTACAAACGGAAAAAGATTGATAAAAAGTAACTGGCAGCCGGATCTTAATTCATGGAGTACAAATCTTCGCCTTATATGCTCCGCGGGTTTATCTGCGGTCAATTATAATTTGTCTTTATAAAATCAGCATTGTCATTCAATTATAATCGGGGGCGGGGAGTCGGGGGAGCGGCCTTCGTTCCGGCATTGTACTTTCCATATGAGCTTTACCATTTCTTTTAGTTTGTCCGGAATTTGATTTTCATCGTAAACTCTGAATGCAATTTCTGTTCTTCCAATGATTGACCAGAAATCATCCAGATTATTGTACTCCTTCTCTTCATTCGAGATTAATTCTTTAAGCTTTTCAAGTAGTTTCAACTTCGTTTTGTCGGGTAAAGACCTGGAGGAGGTTGTGATTTCCTGAAGGTCTGCTAAAATGCTCTGGAGTTTTTTGTGTTCGGCTTCGCTAAAGAGATATTTTTCCCGAAATGAACTTTCCCCGTTGACCATTGTAATTTCCCTTAGTTTATTTCTCCTTAATTAAATTCTAATTTAATAAATAATTTGATAAAAATCATCGGCTAACTAGACTTTAAAGCTTTATTCTTTTCACTTATTATTTTTTATCTTTAATCTTCATCCATTTCTTTCAGAAGTATTCGATGTTAACATTATAAATAAAAAAACATCACCTCCAAAATGCCCCTCGCTTTCTAAGAGAGGGCTAAGGGATGAGTTCGATCGTCCCATCCCATAGTTTGCGAAATCTCTTTATATTTTTTTTCCTAAATTTTTGATAAATTAAAAGCTGGATAAAGATATTATATATCCGTATACTGGTAAAAACAACAACCTTCTTTAATTTGAACTACAGATAATATATAAAAAAGTAAAAATTTCGAATAAATTAAGGACATATTCACAGGTATGAAAATTGCTAATTTTAACAGAAAATATTTATTGACCCAACATATTTGGATATCGCTATTTTCAGATTTATTTCCAGTAACCTGTCCGTCGGGGAAAAAATGAAGTATTTACATGTTTCGGTTTCTGAAACCGGCCTGCGCCGGGAAGAAAACGAAGATTCCTTCGGAGTGTTTGAACTTGAAGATGGACTGCTGACAGTTCTGTGCGATGGACTCGGGGGAAATCGAGCCGGTGAAGTCGCTTCAAGTTTGTCGGTGGAAACGGTTTATAATTCTTTTATAAAATCGGATAAGAATGATTATCTTGAAAGAATAAAGGATGCTATAAATGCAGCTAATAGAATGATAATCGAGGAGTCTTCATCTACTCCTGCATTTAAAGGTATGGCAACTACGGTTGAAGTCCTGTTCCTGAATTCAGCTAATGCTTATTGGGGTCATATAGGCGACTCCCGTATTTATAAGATGATAAATAATAAGATTAAACAGCTTACAAAGGACCACTCTCTCGTCCAGCGCCTGGTTGATGAGGGTTACCTTACTCTTAAAGAGGCCGAAAATCACCCTAATAGAAATATAATCATGAAGGCCCTTGGCGATACGGCCGAGATTGAAGCCGACCTTAGTAAGGTTCGATTGATGCCTAAGGATGAGATTAAATTCTTTGTGTGCTCTGATGGCGTTACTTCTGTGGTGACGGATGATGAGCTACAGGATATTTTGACTGTGAAGGATTCTGATTTGGTCTCAAAAAAACTTTCTAAATTAATCGAGGATAGGGGTGCTCCGGATAATTATACATTTGTATTAATTACTAGGGATGCCTAATGGTTCCTCCGAAAATAGATAACTATGAGATAATTGAGATAATTGGTGAAGGAGGCATGGGCGTCGTCTATAAGGCGATCGACCTGAAGCTTGAACGCTACGTCGCAATAAAAATTCTTAACACCAGTAAACCGCCTAATCCCCAGTTTATAGAGAGATTTAAAAGAGAAGCTCGTAACCAGGCCAAACTGAATCATACTAATATTATTCCGGTTTATGGATTCACTGATGTTGATAATACCCTTGGAATTGTAATGGAATATATAGAAGGGGAGACAATTGAGGATATCCTGCGCAGGGAAAAACGACTTGAGTTAATGTTCTCGCTTGATGTCATGCGCCAGGCACTCAACGGCGTTGCTTTCGCTCATCAGAAAGGTTTTATCCATCGAGACCTGAAACCATCCAATATCATTATTAGTAATGAAGGCATTGCTAAGATAATGGATTTTGGAATTTCTAAGTCGGTTAATGATACTAAGGATATTACTAAAGCAGGTACAAAAATCGGTACGATCTTCTATATGAGCCCTGAACAGATTAGAGGTAAACCGCCTACAACCCAGAGCGACTTGTATTCTCTCGGTATTACATTTTATGAAATGCTCTGCGGTAAAACTCCTTTCGATTATCCGACGGAGTTTGAAATTATGGAGGCACATATTAAAAAGATGCCTACACGACTGTCGGATCATCTTCCAAATATTCCCGCGGAAATCGACAGGATAATTTCAAAGGCTCTTGAGAAATCTACTGCTAAACGATACCAGTCCGCTAATGATTTCCTCGATGATATAAATGCTGTTTATGAAGAACTTAGTATGGTGGAACCTGAGAAGCTCGAAGTCTATCAGGATCAAAGGAAGGCTTCCCGCCATATCATCAGGAAAGCTTCGTTCGCTGCAGTTCTCCTGGCTCTGATGTCGGTCCTGTTTTATTTTTTCTATAGCAATATTTCAAATTTGATGAAAGATGATAATCAGCTGATTCGCAGTGATAATGATGAAAATGCCACTTATGCTTCAACTTTGGGAAATAACGGGGTGGTTCATTCGGAATGGATTCCTGTAACTTTGTCAACCGGTACTACTCTGAACTCAATCAATTTCGTGGACCCTCTTAGAGGATATGTCTGTGGATTTAATGGTCTAATCCTTAAAACTGATGATGGTGGTAAAACCTGGCAGAAAAATACCTTCGATAGCGGCGTTAATTTTTTCAGCGTCCTCTTCATTACACCTGATAAAGGATTTATTGCGGGTGATAACGGTACGCTCATTTATACGGAGGACGGCGGAAAGAACTGGAATTTCCTGAAGACGTTTAGTAAGGAATCTGTTTTTGATATTTATTTTTTGAAGGATAAATTGACAGGCTTTATGGCCGGCAGTCACGGAACTATACTCAAAACAGTAAATGGCGGTCGAAACTGGTACCCGGTTTATACTCCTGCTAAAGAATTATTGTATAGCATTGGCTTTAAAGATGAGCGGAATGGGTTTGCAGTCGGATGGAATGGTACGATGCTTAAAACTACTAATGCCGGAATTTCCTGGAAACTCATGGATAAGATTACTGATAATTATCTCAGGGATATTATTTTCATTGATGAATCGAATGGTTTTATATCAGGAGGCGGTGGTCTTGTTTTGCGCACTACTGATGGGGGTCAGGACTGGCGCGAAATACCCTCTAATACTCTATCAGGTTTGTATTCAATCCATTTCGTCGATAATAAGGACGGATTGATCCTCGGCAGTAGAGGTGAAATTCTCGTGACAGATGATTCTGGAGCTAATTGGAAATTGACTAATTCCGGAAATTATACAGCCCTTACCGACGCCGCAATCGCTTCCCGCGACCAGATTTTCGTCGTCGGTTTCAATGGAACAATGCTCACTAACCGCATCCTTCAGTAAATATTCTTTTTACTTCGTAAACCGGATCAATCTTACTCTTCCTTCTCTTTCTAATTTATTCCCTCACCTGGTTACAGACTCGGTTTTTTTAACTTTAAAACTTTAATCATTTTTCTTTTATCTTCTTCACTTTATTTATTCTTTTTCCTTTTTCCTTTTATCTTTTTTTCCCTTTATTCCCATAAACTTTCCCCCTATTTTAAATTCTTTATATATTCACTAATTTCTGCTGAAGAAATTAATCTTTTGAGGTAAGGAGTGGACAAATTTGTTATTTCCGGGGGCGGGAAGCTTAACGGCAGCATAAGCGTTAGCGGGGCAAAGAACGCTTCACTGGCTTTGTTGCCTGCCTGCCTTTTGACTAATGGTATTTCAATTCTTAGGAATACTCCTCAGCTGAACGACGTTCATACAATGACTAAACTGCTGGATCAGCTTGGGGCACATACAGAATTTGAAAAAAGTGTACTGAAAATTGACTCTTCAAACATAATTTCCTTTGAAGCTCCCTATGAACACGTAAAAAAAATGCGGGCTTCGGTTTATGTACTTGGCCCATTGCTCTCCCGGTATGGGGAGGCAAAAGTTTCTTTGCCCGGGGGATGTGCATGGGGACCGCGCCCAATAAATCTGCACCTTGAAGCACTCGAAAAAATGGGAGCCGATATAAAACTGGAATCCGGTTATATAATTGCCTCTGCTAAAAGACTGAAAGGGGCTTTGATAAATTTTGATATTTCTTCAGTCGGGGCAACTGGTAATACAATGATGGCAGCATCTCTTGCTAAAGGAACTACCATCATAAATAACGCTGCCATGGAACCGGAAATTGGTAATCTAGCAGAGTTCCTTATAAAAATGGGTGCTAAGATAAATGGAATAGGAACTTCTACTCTTGAGATTGAAGGTGTTGATACGCTTGCTCCAGCTGAGATTGCAACAATACCCGATAGAATAGAAGCCGGTACTCTGCTCGTCGCGGGAGCTATAACAGGCGGGCTGATTACATTGGATA
>DATICR010000479.1:0-2937 GCA_035456745.1 Ignavibacteriaceae bacterium | reverse complement strand
ACAGGACTAATATTGCACTGGTTCTTTTGGTACTTCCTTCCATTTAAGTCTCGGAAAGATTATTCTATGGAAAACAGACAGATAAATTTATCCACGGGGGGATTGAAAATGAAAAAATAAAAAATCTGTCCAATATGCTTGTTTATCAAACTTTTTTTTTTGAGTTCAAGTTTATTTTGGACAGCAGTGATCTTTTATCTTCCCTACCCCACCCCTTTCCTTTCCCTTTTTTTATTGCCATTCTATTGATTATTTTTATTAATTCTAATGAAACTTCTTTATAAATATCTCAAGAGTTACTGGAAACTTATGCTGCTGGCTCTCATCCTGGCGGCGGTTAATCAGGTTTTCTCCCTTCTCGATCCTTATATTTTCGGGAAGGTAATAGATAACTATGCCACAAAGTTTGATAAATATACTACAAGCCAGTTTCTTCAGGGAGTCGGAATACTGCTTGCAGCAGCCGTTGGGGTTGCATTTGTATCAAGGGTCGCAAAGAATTTCCAGGACTATTATGTTAACGTCATTACACAGAAGCTCGGCGCTCAAATCTATACTGATGGAATTAAACATTCTCTCAAACTTCCATACTCTAAATTTGAAGATCAGCAAAGCGGTAAGACTCTCGGTGTGTTGCAAAAAGTCAGGATCGATGTAGAACGTCTTATCTCAGCTATCGTCAACATTCTTTTTACAACTTTGGTGGGAGTAATTTTTGTAACAGTCTATGCTGTAAATGTACACTGGATAATAGCCCCCGTTTTCTTTTCAGCTGTTCCGATACTCGGGATTGTCAGTTCTGTTCTAAGCAGAAAAATCAAAAAAATTCAGCAGGTAATAGTAGCCGAAACAACAGCCCTTGCAGGCACCACAACAGAATCTTTAAGGAATATTGAATTAGTAAAAAGTCTGGGACTTGGGAACCAGGAAATAAACAGGCTCAATTCAACAACGGATAAAATCCTTCAGCTTGAATTAAGAAAAGTGAAATATATACGAACTCTCAGTTTCATACAGGGTACGGTAGTTAATTTCATCCGGACGACAATTCTTTTCTTTATGCTCTACCTGATTTTCACAAAAGAAATTCAAATCGGACAATTTTTTACCTTAATGTTTTATTCGTTCTTTATCTTCGGTCCTCTTCAGAGTCTCGGTGATATCATAAACATCTATCGTGAGGCGGAAGTCTCACTGGACAATTTTACTGATCTGCTCAACCAACCGGTTGAAACAAAACCCGCAAAACCTGAAACGATCAAAAATATTCATACTCTTGAATTCAGGAATGTAAGTTTCATGCATCAGAGTTCACGAAGCCGCGCACTGAATGAAATATCGTTTAAGGTGAAAACCGGCGAGACTATTGCGTTTGCGGGCCCATCAGGAGCAGGTAAAACTACCCTGGTTAAGCTTCTTGTTGGTTTATATACTCCGCAGGAGGGAATAATATTATATAACGGTATCCCCGGAGATAAAATTGATTTTGATGAATTGCGTGAAGGGATTGGATTTGTTACCCAGGATACCCAGTTGTTTTCAGGAACCATTAAGGAAAATCTTCTTTTTGTAAATCCGGGAGCAAGCGATGAAGACTGTCTTGCGGTGCTGGAAAAAGCATCGGCAGGAAATCTTCTTTCCAGAGCCGATAAGGGACTCGATACACTTATCGGAGAAGGAGGGGTTAAAGTTTCGGGAGGAGAAAAACAGCGCCTTTCGATAGCAAGGGCTCTTCTCCGGCATCCTCAACTCCTTATTTTTGATGAGGCAACTTCTGCACTTGATTCTCTCACAGAAGATGAAATAACAACTACTATAAAAGATATATCCGTTCAGAAGGATTTAATTACTATTCTGATTGCGCATCGTTTATCGACAGTGATGCACGCTGACAGAATTTTTGTGCTGGAACGGGGACATATAACCGAATCCGGTAAACATAACGAGCTTCTTGAAATGAAGGGGCTTTATTATGCTATGTGGCGCCAGCAAATAGGCGAACGTGAGCGTAATGGGCAGATGCAGAATTATAAATCTGCCGTAAATTTCGAAGAGGATTAAAAGGAATTCCTTATGAAGATATTTGACAAAATTTTGATTTTAATTGCAGCTTGCCAGATAATTATTCTGCCGCAGGAAATAACTGATCTGATTAAGCCGCTGAATTTAAAGGCAGGAATAAGTGACACGATACTAATCAGTGATCTTTATTATGCTCCTGATTACCAAATAAATCTTTTGCCGAACAAAAATATCAGAATTGATTATGATAAAAATAAAGAAATACTCATTGTTAAGCCCGATAATAAATTCGAAGGTTTTGGATTAATAGATTTTAAAGTGAATAATTCTGTTTACTCAATTCCCTATTTCTCCAGGATAATAGAAAACCATAAATTTGAATTGAACTCGGGTGAACATCCCGCAAATGTTAACCTTTTTGGAAGCTTTAACGGTTGGAACAGGGAAAACCTTACAATGAAATACGATAAGAAAACCAGAACATATTCAGTTTCCGTTCCGCTCAGTCCCGGCAATTATCAGTATAAGTACAAAATACAGGATAAAGAAATTTTAGATCCTGATAATGCCGATAGTATTCCAAATGGTTTGGGAGGGTTTAATTCAGTCGTTAATATTCTTAATCCTCATCCTGAGAAATGCTACCTGTTTATTGATAATTATGAAAATTCAAAAGGACAGGTAACGATTAGCTTTATATACTCCAATAGCAAATACAAATCTCCTGTTAAAAGAGATGAAATAATCGGCTTATTAAACAATAAAAGCATACCTCCGGTAAGAATCTCAACAGCAGCCAATAAGTTTTTAGTCACCATTGATAGTACTGATCTCAAGGGAGAAAATGTATTAAGAGTCGCAGTTAACCGAAACGGTCAGCCATCCAACATTCAAACTGTGATGTTTTATGACGGA
>DATICR010000478.1:0-8731 GCA_035456745.1 Ignavibacteriaceae bacterium | reverse complement strand
GTTATAATTGATCTCGCTACTTTAACAGGTGCTTGCGTAGTTGCCCTGGGTGAAATTGTTGCAGGATTATTCACAAAAGACGAAAATCTGGCCTCTGAGCTCTATCTCAGAGGGTTAAAAACTTACGATAGATTATGGCGTCTTCCTCTATGGGACGATTATAATGAACAGATTAAAAGTGATGTTGCCGATGTAAAAAATGTTGGGGGCAAATGGGGCGGGGCAATTACCGCTGCGAAGTTTCTTGAAAAATTTGTGGATAAAGATATTCCCTGGGTACACCTTGATATAGCCGGCCCTGCGATGGCAAACAATTTTAATAATTATACGAGAAAGTATATGACCGGATTTGGTGTAAGACTACTTTTTGATTTTCTTGCGAATCCTGTTAAATAGAAATCACAAGGATATTTTATAAATTAAGAAAATCCCGAAGAGTCTGCCTGTTCATTTCTGGTGATAATCTTCCCATCCTTTATTTCATAGACTCTATCTGCCAGATTCACAAGTGCTGGATTATGAGTTACTATAATAAAGGTTTTTTCCATATTATCTCTTAAATCTATCAAAATTTTATGGAGTGCGTTACTATTTTCCGAATCAAGATTGCCTGTAGGTTCATCTGCAAGTATTATATCAGGTTCATTAGCCAAAGATCGAGCAACTGCAACTCGTTGCTGCTCGCCACCAGATAATTCAGCCGGTTTATGACTTAACCTATTGGCCATTCCTACAGCTTCTAATAATTCCCTGGCTTTTTTTGATGCCTGCTCCAGTGATTTCCCAGTTATCATTTGAGGAATAGCTACATTTTCAACCGCTGTAAATTCCGGGAGTAAATGATGAAACTGGAATACAAAGCCGATATTCTTATTACGGAAACGTGCCAACTTATCGTCAGATAATTTGAATATATTTTGATCACGAAAGTAAACTTCACCTGAATCAGGTCTATCCAAACCACCTATTATATGAAGCAATGTACTTTTACCGGCACCGGATGCTCCCACAATAACAGATATCTTATTTTCCTCAATTTCAATGTTAATTGCCCGCAGAACATTTAACTGGATTTTTTTTGTATTTTTGTAACTCTTTACGATATTCTCAGTTCGTAGAATCAATTTATGCCTATATTATTATTTTAATGAATTTATTAAGTATTTTATTAACAATAATATATGATTATTACTTGATATTAATTATTCCCATTTTATTGCTTCAATTGTATTTATTTTTGCTGCTCTTTTTGCCGGAAAAAGCGATGCGAGAAAAGTCAATAACAAGGAAGCTCCGCTTACAAAAAATAAATCACTTATCTTAAGCTGAAGAGGTAAAGAATCTATTTTGTATTGAGTCGGATCCAAAGGATATATGTTATATCTTAATTGTAGAAAACATATAAAATAACCGATTGCTAATCCGGCAATTGTACCGATTATTCCAATCAGAATTCCTTCATACATAAATATCTTTAGAATTGATTTTTGCTGTGCTCCCATTGAGTTCAGAACACCGATGTCACGTTTTTTCTCTATTACAGACATTGATAAAGAACCAAGAATATTAAATGATGCTACTGCGATTATCAGACAAAGTATTATATATGCAGTCCATCTCTCAATCAGCATTACCGAGTAAAGATCCCGGTGGAAATCGTACCAGGTTTCAATACGATATTCTTTTGCATCTAATACTTTTTGAAGCCAGGTTTTAACATCAAAAGATTCATTAATGTTATTTAATCTGATATCAAAACCTTGTATACGATTATTATAGCCCAGAATATCCTGTGCATTCTTCAAGGATGTGAAGATATATGAATCATCATAGATGTTATTCGTGGTGCTATAAATTCCAGATAATATAAAATGCTGTTGCCTGGGAGTTGTGAATTGAGTAATTGCTTTTTCGATTCCTGCTGGAGAGATTATTGTTAAGGTATCACCTATAATTGTCTCCAATCTGTCGGCAAGATGAAGTCCCAGGATCATTTCGGGGGTTCCTGCTTTGTCCTCAATAGAATAATTTCCATACAGCATGCTTTCATTAATATCATAAATATTTTCACTATTTACATCAATTCCTTTAATATTTACTACCTGAAATAATCCGGCTCGAAATATCAGCACTTTTCCACTCACATAGGGAGAATATTTAGTTATCTCAGGATTATTATTCAGAACTGAATCCAGTTCTACCGCAGCGGATTTATTATCGGGATGTAAAATTTCTACTCTGACGTGAGGATCGAAATTTATAAGAAATGAAGTGACAAGGCTTCCGAATCCATTAAAGACAGACAATACAATAATCAGAGCGGCCACACCGATAGTAATCCCACATATAGAAAGAATCGAAATTATAGTAATGAAATTTACTTTGTGTTTTGATACCAGGTATCTTCGCGCTATAAAATTTTCGAATTTCATCAACCAAATCTCAAACTATTTACAGGTGTTATTTTTGATGCGATATAACTTGGAATAATTGATGCGACAATGCAAAGAATAAAAGTCAGAGCTGAAACGCCGGCGAAAGTATACCATTTAAGCATTATCGGTACAGTTGAAACAAAGTAAACGGATGAAGGAAGGGAAATTACGTTAAACTCCAATTGCATTCCCATTAGCAGAAGCGCAAGAAGATTACCTGCAATAATACCAATGATAGCAAGAAATATCCCCTGATAAATAAAAACATTCACTATTTGCCCTCGTGTTGAACCTAACGATTTCAATAAACCTATATCATGAGTTTTTTCAAGTACTATCATCAATAAGGTACCGATAATGTTAAATACTGCAACGATAATAATTAATCCCAGAATAATAGGAATTGGTTTTTTCTGCAAATCAATCCAGGTAAAAATATTTCTATGTGTCTGATAAATCGAAGCTACTTTATGCGGATAATGTAAATTCTTTCCCAGATATTTTGTAAGGCTGTCTATCTTGGAGATATTGTTTAATTTTATATCGTAACCATTGACATTGTCACCAAGTGAGAACAGCTTTTGAGCAGATTTAAGGTTAACATAAGCATAAAGATCATCGTATTCTGTCATCCCGCTTTCAAAAATGCCGGTGATTACAAACTGTTCGATATTAGGCAAACTGCCGGGTTCAGGAATTTTATCATTTTTGAGAGCAAAGATTGTTACTTTATCTCCAAGTCCTACATATAATTTATCTGCAAGCTTTCGGCCAATTACAATCGAATTGAGATTGGTAAGATTGAAATTTCCGGCAACGATATTGTTCCTGATCCTCAAGGCATTATTATCTGGAGTGATACCTTTGATATTAACACCATCTCTTAGATTCTTACTGCTAATTATAGCAAGCTTTGAAATGAACGGATTTATCTCTTCTCCATATGGGGAAATCAATTGCTTAATAACCGGCAGCATTCTTTCATAGTCCGGAACTATGGATTTATATGAAGAAATAGTAATATGGGAGTCAAAATCAATAATTTTATTTGTTAGCGTAGCTGCAAATCCCGTTAAAATGCTAAGTGCAATAATAAGAGTGGCAACTCCAAGCGCTATCCCTATTATAGAGATAGAAGAAATAAATGTTATGAATTTTGAACCTTTTCTGGAAAAGATAAATTTTTTCGAAACAAAAAAAGGGAACGACATCAAACAAATTCCGTTATTGCGTTTACAATTTAACTAAGATTGTGCTTATTTAAAAATGACAAAAATAAACGGCAAGTACATTGTTTTTTTTGAAGATATAGAATATATTTAATACTCTTTTTTAAGAATATATTAAAAATTGTTCATTAATATCCCGATCTGCCATCGGGATTAAATTTGATAAGTAATTCGGGGCGTAGCGTAGCCCGGTTTATCGCGCCTGCTTTGGGAGCAGGAGGTCGCAGGTTCAAATCCTGCCGCCCCGACAAAATGATTTATTTAAGTTCTTTAACTATTGAGATTAACCCAGTTTATTTCATCCCAACTTTATCGGAAAGGTCGCAGGTTTCCAAAAAATCTGTACCGTCCCGAATAAAAAAATGAACAATGAAGAATTAACAAATGATATTTCTTAATTGGGTTATTTTCAATTTGAATGTTCTTTAATTATTGAAATCAATTACAACTAACAGCGAACACGGACGACTAACATGTCATGCGCCCGTAGCTCAACCGGATAGAGCATCAGCCTTCTAAGCTGAGGGTTAGTGGTTCGAGTCCACTCGGGCGTACTTAGGATGGATTTTGTTATATTTAGTAAATGGTGAGCGTAGCTCAGTTGGTTAGAGTATCAGGTTGTGGCCCTGAGGGTCATGGGTTCAAATCCCATCGCTCACCCAATTGTTGATTATAAATTGTTCTTTGTTAATTTTTAATTTTATTTATGGCCCTATCGTCTAGTGGTTAGGACATCGCCCTTTCACGGCGGTAACAGGGGTTCAAATCCCCTTGGGGTCACTAAGCTCCGGAATGCATTCGGAGCTTTTTTATTTTAAAATATTGTTGATGCAAAGGTGCTAAACACGGAGACACAATTGAATTATTTATTTAATAGATTAGCTCATTACACCATAAAATAGTATTAAGTGAATGAGAAAGAAGAATAGGGTAGGGGATTGAATAAAAATGAGTTTTATAAAAAAGATGACATCTTACTAAAAGTAAGATGTCATCTTTTTACATCATTTTGAGAGGTCATAATTTAATTACTTTAAGAGAATCATTTTCCTAACTGATATAAATTTATCAGTTTTCAATTCATATATATACATTCCGGTTGCAGCATTCTGTGCATTCCATTGATAGTGGTATGTTCCTGATTTCAGACTTGAGTTAACAAGTACAGCAACTTTCTCTCCCAGCACATTATATACAGAAAGCTTAACATTACCGACATCCTCTGGCAGGGAGAATTCGATCACTGTGGCCGGATTAAATGGATTTGGATAGTTCTGATATAAAGCATATTTCTTTGGTGTGAGATCAATATTTGCTTCAACTTCTCCGGAGTACTTATGTTGCCCGTCAAAATCGACTTGCTTCAATCGGTATATATATCTGCCGCTTTCCAGGTTATTATCTTTAAAAGAATACAGATTTAGTTTTGTAGTTGTTCCTGCACCAGTAACAAATCCGACTTTCTTAAATTCCGATTCTTCATTTTTCCTTTCAATCTCAAAACCTTTATTATTGGTTTCAGTTGCAGTACTCCAATTTAAAGTAACTATATTATTATTGACCAAGGCAGTAAAAGAAGTCAATTCTACAGGAACCCCGCCTACTAAGGTTCTAAGGATAGCACCGTCAAGCCCCACCACAGTACCTGTATTGGCATCACTGAAAAAAACGTCATAAAAAATCTTATTTGTTCCGACAAACAGGCTGTTCCAGTTCACTCCACCGTCAATAGTTTTTAATACTATCCCTGCTTCTCCCACAGCATATCCATTATTTGCGTCAGGGAAACAAACATCCCAGAGATGATTTGTGGATTCAGTGCTCTGAGAAATCCAGGTGTTTCCTCCGTTAGTTGTTCTCAAAATTGTACCTGAATTACCGACAACCGTTCCATTATTAATATCAGTAAACCATACCGAATGCAATGTTGCACCGGTGCCGCTTGTCTGTGATATCCAGTTCGTTCCACCATTAGTAGTTCTTAAAATTGTACCTCCTGCGCCCACTGCGGTTCCATTATTTCCATCTGTAAAGAAAACTCCGAATAGAAAATTGCCTGTTCCGCTGGTTTGCAAATTCCAGGTAAGTCCGCTGTCAGTGGTTCTCAGGATTGTACCATTATTCCCGACCACAGTACCTGTATTTACATCTGTAAAAGAAACACCATATAGTAAATCACTTGTACTGCTTTCCTGAATTTCCCAGTTTATTCCGCCATCGCTTGATTTTAATACAGTACCCTGTTCACCAACTGCAAAAATTGTATTGGCATCGGCAAATGTTGCTTCAAACAGATTACCAAAAGTTCCGCTGTTTTGACTAATCCACTCGATACCACCATTGGAAGTTGTGAGCACTTTTCCTAAATCTCCTACTGCAATTCCATTATTTACATCTGCGAAGCTTACTCCATAAAGGTAATTCAAAGAACCGCTGCTGCGTTTAATCCAATTTGTACCGCCATTTGTTGTAGTCAATATTTCACCACTGAATCCGACAATGAGTCCGTTATTGCCGTCAGTAAAAGAAACGCCATACAAAATATTAAAGCTTCCGCTGGTTTGAGAGGTCCAGTTGCTGCCCCCATTTGTAGTTCTTATGATAAGTCCTACGGGTCCCACTGCCGTCCCTGTGTTGGAATCAGTAAAACTAACATCATGAATATCTGAAGAAACAGGACTGGATTGCTCAACCCAGGAGTTTCCACCATCTGTTGTTTTTAAAATTGTACTGTTTGAACCTACAATTGTACCTGTGGATACATCGGTAAACACAACACCATTCAAAGCATTTATCGTTCCGCTAGTCTGACTGCTCCAGTTTGTTCCTCCATTTGTAGTTCTTAATATAACACCATTATTTCCAACTGCTGTCCCGTTATTTTCATCAGAAAAATAGACATCATTAAAAAATTCTGTTGTACCACTGTTTTGATTTACCCAGTTTGCACCTCCATCAGTTGTTCGCAAAATTAAACCATCCCCACCTACAGCTGTACCATGATTTGCATCTGAAAATGATACTCCATACAAGACTTCACTAAACCCATCTCTCTGAGTGACCCACGAATCACCACCGTCAGTTGTTCTCAAAACTACTCCGAAGTTGCCTACTACAGTACCGGTATTAAAGTCTGTAAAAGTCACAGCATAAAGATCATCTTCTGTTCCGCTATTCAGAATTTCCCAATTTATACCTCCATCGGTAGTCCTTATTATTGTTCCGAATTCACCCACAGATATTGCATGATTTGCGTCGGAATAATATATATCCTGAAGTGTATTTCCCTGCGGCAAGGGATTTTGCCATGTCCATTGAGCATTTAAATTATTGTTTAATATTATACATATACCCGCCAACAACAATGTCAAATAATGCTTCATAATTTACTCCACAGTTTTTTGAAAAATTATGACTTCCAGGATAACATTATATCGAAAAAAAAATGTGCTTAAAATACCACAAATATGGTAAATTGAGTGAAAGAGCATTTATTGATAAGTATTTCTTTTAAATGATTAGGGACTTTGAGGTATTATTATTGGACAGATTACTAATTTATTTCCATATACTATTTAAAACTATTACAATAATTCCAAATATTTTTTCCTGAATATTATTTCAGCTATCGGAAGAGATTAAATCTTAGAACTTTGGAAACAACCGCAGATTTTGAATGTACATGGAGTTTCTCATATATATGTTTTATATGTGACTGCACTGTCAGCGGACTGATAAAAAGCTTTTCAGCAATACCTTTATAGCTTAATCCGTCAACCAGACATTTAACTATATCAAATTCCCGTGCGGTCAGATTCAATTTACCCGATTTAATATTTTCCTTGGTTCGGATAACATTTAACAGCCGCCGGGCAATAGAAGCACTCATTGGTGCACCGGTTTTTACTTCATTAATTGCATTTATTAACTCGGCTGTTTCAGCATTTTTCAAAACATATCCCGAGGCCCCATTGCAAATAGACTGAAATATTTTTTCATCGTCGTCATAAACGGTATGCATTAATATATCAACAGATGGGTACCTGCTCTTTATTAGAATGATTCCTTCGATGCCGCTCATGCCCGGTAAACCAATATCCATCAGCATAACGTCCGGAAGATTCTTTTCAACCTGTATCAAAGCATCTTCAACAGAATTAAATGCTCCGGTACATTCCAATCCTTCTGTGCCGTTGATAATATCCATTAAAGAGTCACATATTGGTCTGTGATCTTCAATGACCATTACTTTAATCTTTTGGAATTGTACTTTATTATTTTGGTTCTTGTTCATTTGTAAAGCTCAATTTATTCCTCCCAGATCGATTGTCAGTACGATTTTTGTTCCTTCATCTTCGGAAGAAACAATTTCAAGAACACCATTTAACAAAGAAGCTCTTTTTTTCATGTTACTCAGTCCATTTCCTTTTTTCTCTGGATTGATTTTTATTCCCACACCGTCGTCTTTTATAGTCATCACAAATGACTGACCCTCTTTTTTCATTTTCACAGCTACGTTTTTAGCCTGAGCATGGCGTATAACGTTATTCAAAGCTTCTTTAAATATAAGATGAAGCTGTCTGCGGAGCAAAAGAGGCAGGCGAAGATTTGAAACTTTATCCTGGATATCAAATTTATAATCAATTTCTTTTATACCAAGCATTTGTGCGGTTTGGGTTTTTATGCGAAACAGGAAAGATTCAAATGAGTCGTTCTTGGGGTCAACAGCCCAAACGATATCATTCATTGCATCAATTAATCGCCTGGATGTTTTTCCGATATTTTCAAGTAGATTTTCGATTTTTCTATAACTGCCGTTTAATGAATTTTGTATCATTTCAGAACGAAGCTCTCTTAAGCTTACGTCACTGTATAAGGCAATTTCAGTAAGTGTGGATCCAATGTCATCGTGAAGATCCAGTGCAATTGATGATCGAATGCGCTCAACCTCAAGCAATTTTTTTACACGAAATCTGTAAAGCAAAATAAGTATTATTAATACAAACAATACAACCGGAACCTGAAACCATAAGGTCATCCAGAAAGGAGGTTTCACTATAATTTTAA
>DATICR010000477.1:0-4693 GCA_035456745.1 Ignavibacteriaceae bacterium | reverse complement strand
GATAATCTTTCAATTGTTCAGGTACTCTGAGTCCCAGCATTCTCTGGAATTTATTGATCAACGCCGTCATTCCTGAGCCGGCTGTTATAATTACATCATCTTTGGAGGCGTTACAGTGCTGCTTTATTATATCGTGAGCCAAATGATATGCAACAGTCATGGTTGTACCAGTAACACTTGCCTCTGAGTGGGTATTTCCAACAAGTGGACCAAAATCATGAACCATTTTTTCTTCGATTGGACCATACAATCTGCCGCTTGCTATCCAATCGGCATAAACTATCGTTTTTTCACCATAGGGCGAAATAAATTTTTGATTATTTCCTATTGTATTCTCGCGGAATTTTCTAAAATACAATTCGCTGTTTTCCATAACCATTCCAAATCATGTTTTATTTTAATTATAATATAAGGAATTTCCCGATTTTTAGCATTCCCTGCTTTTGCCCACCATTATGAACTACGTGATTAGTTTTTCAGAAAAACTCCAAACCAAATCTAAAGTCAATTAAAGTCTGAGTACGCTCTAAGTACGCTTTGGATACGGTCTAGATACGGTCTAAATACGCCCTAATCCAGGGATTTTTACTTACAATTTAAAAGAAATTTTATCTTTTTATTTTGAGTCCCGCTAAAATTGTGGTTGGAGCGCAGACCGACGCTTGCAGTGCCGGGATCTTCGACTTCACTCCCTTCCCCGTTAAGAGCGCATAAACGTCAACTTAAGGAATAAAATAAAGCTTTCAGAAAATCAAAATAAATTGGAAAATGAATAAAAATTTACAAAATGAACTAAAATGATTGAGCAAGTAGGTTAGAATAAAACTCATCCCGTAGTCGTTCCCCTGAGAAAGGAAGGACTTGCCGGAGGTTGTAACTTTTTATTAATTCTATTAACACTGTTTAAAACATTGTCACATAAACCTGCATTTTCTGAATGAACCGGACAGCTAACAAATTTAATTATTCATTTGAATATGATCTTACGTCAATTTATTACCTTATTAGGATTTTGTTTATCTTTGAAATAAACTGTTCAGATGAAATTATGAAGTACATTGTTGGTATTGACGGGGGCGGAACAAAAACCATCTGCATATTTGCGGACAAATCCGGCAATTCACTTTTTGAAACCATTGGAGGGCCTTCCAATTTTTTAATAATCGGTACAGACAATGCAGCTCTAACCATTCTTTCAGTCATCCAGTCCGGTTTACATAAATTGAGTGCTTCTGTTGAGGATATTTCGATTATTCTTTGCGGAGTAGCAGGTGCCGGAAGAAAATATCATTCCGATAGTTTAAGAGAATCATTGATAAAAAAACTTCCGGAGAACAGTAATATATTTGTTGAAAGTGATGCACGAATTGCTCTTGAAGGAGCTCTTGCCGGTAACCCCGGAGCAATACTTATTTCCGGAACCGGTTCCGTTATTTTTGGAAAGGATGATTCAGGAAAAGTTTTTCGTGCCGGCGGATTCGGCAGAGCCATAGGCGATGAAGGCGGCGGCTATTCTATAGGGGTAAAAACTTTAACCCTGATATCCAAAATGATTGATGGACGTGAAACCAAAGGAGAATTACTTCAGGATTTCAGCACCATCTTTCAGATTAACAATGAAGATGATTTAATATCCCTGGTACATAATCCGGGATTTGACATTCCATCTATTGCTATGTTTACCATTAGGTCAGCCGAAAAAGGAATTGCAGAGGCGGCAAGAATTCTTGATGAGGAATCGAATGAATTGATAAAACACATTACGTCAATAAAATATAAAATGAATAATCTGCCTTTAAAGTTAGTTCTGATCGGTTCATTAATTGAAAACCGTAATTATTATTCGCAATTATTAATTAAAAAAATAGACCGATTAGAAGACGTAGAGCTTACGAAAAAGCAGTTTTCTCCTGAAATGGGAGCCGTTTTAATGGCAAAAAGAATACTTTCCGAACAACAATCATTGCAATAATTTTTTTGATGAAAAAAAACAAACCCTCATACAGAAATGGCTGGACATGGGTACCATCCTTATATTTTGCTGAAGGTTTGCCTTATGTAATGGTGATGACCGTTTCCGTTATAATGTATAAAAGACTCGGCATCTCAAATACAGATATCGCAGTATATACAAGTCTTCTTTATCTTCCCTGGATAGTCAAACCTATTTGGAGTCCTTTCATCGACATACTGAAAACCAAACGTTTCTGGATAATATTGATGCAGTTGATCATTACAGTCGGATTAGGAGGACTTGCATTTACTGCTGCACTTCCGAATTTCTTCATACTTACTCTTCTTTTTTTCTGGCTGATAGCATTCAGTTCTGCAACTCACGACATAGCTGCCGATGGATTTTATATGCATGGTCTGACAAAACACGACCAGGTATGGTTCATTGGTTTCCGAAGTACATTTTACAGACTGGCAATGATTTTCGCGCAAGGACTACTTGTAATCTATGCCGGATATCTTGAAATTAGCTTGAAAGACATCCCGCTTGCATGGATGATTTCTCTCTCTGCTATTGGAATACTTTTCTTTCTTCTTTTTTTATATCATAATTTCATTCTTCCCTTTCCCCACACTGATGAAACTTCTACTGCCAGGGATGCAAACACGGTATTATCGGAATTCATCAAAACATTTGTTTCATTTTTCAAAAAAGAACAGATAGCTGTTATACTGTTTTTTATTCTGTTCTACCGATTTGGGGAAGGACAACTGGTGAAGATGACTTCGCCGTTTTTACTCGATCCCCTAAGTTCGGGCGGACTTGCACTTTCTACTGAAAGTGTAGGTTTCATTTACGGAACAATTGGAGTTATTGCACTAACACTTGGAGGAATACTGGGCGGATTTCTTGCAGCAAGAAACGGATTAAAATATTGGTTATGGTGGATGCTCATTGCAATTAACTTACCCGACCTGGTTTATGTTTATCTTTCATTCACACAAAATACCAACCTTTTAATAATAAATATTATGGTAGCCATTGAACAATTCGGATATGGTTTTGGTTTCACTGCATTTCTGCTGGTTCTTATTTATATTTCCGAAGGCAGGCATAAAACTGCACATTATGCAATCGCTACTGGTTTAATGGCTCTGGGAATGATGCTCCCGGGAATGATCAGCGGGTGGCTTCAATCGATGCTTGGATATAAATATTTCTTTATATGGGTAACAATATCAACAACTCCTGCTTTTGTTATTACAAAATTCCTGAAGATAAATCCCGAATTCGGTAAAAAGATAAATGAAACTTAATTTAAAGTTCCTGTCAGGTCTTGTGTTAGCTGCTCTTTTCATATTTTCCTGTTCGGATAACAAATCGATTAAAAATGAAAAACAAAATTCCATCACTGCTGATTCCCTTACGAAAATAACTTCAGCATCTGTTTATGATACAATATTAAATCCATCATTTTCTAAAGTCGAAGAATTAATTAAAAGCTCAATAAATGACAGCGCCTTTCCAGGGGCTGTTCTTTTAATCTGGAAGGGTGGAAAAATTATTTTCCAGAAGTCTTTCGGACATCTGACATATAATGACAGCTCTGCTAAAGTTAAGACAAATACAATTTATGATCTGGCTTCTCTTACAAAAGTTATTGCCACGACAACTTCGACAATGATTTGTATAGACAGAAAGCTTTTTAAGCTTGAAGATAAAGTTTCAAAATTTATTCCCGGGTTTGCCCAAAAAGGAAAAGAAAATATCACTTTAAAAAACCTTTTGCTTCATAACAGCGGTCTTCCTGCATACAAAAGATTTTATATGCTGTATAATAATTCAAATGATGTTCTGAATGATATATATTCGACTAAACTTACTTATACACCCGGGACAAAGACAGTTTATTCAGATCTTGGAATGATTGTTCTGGGAAAAGTAATTGAAAAAGTAACCGGCAAGGCACTGGATGAATTTTGTAATGAAAATATATTTAAGCCTCTGCAGATGAATGATACTTATTTTAATCCTCCTTCCTCCTTGAAATACAGAATTGCGCCTACGGAAGTGGATAATTATTGGAGAAACCGCCTGATAATCGGTGAGGTTCACGATGAAAATTCTTCACTTCTGAATGGAGTTGCCGGACACGCGGGACTTTTTTCAACAGCAGGAGATATAAGCAGATTTCTGCAGATGCTTCTGCAAAAAGGAAACTTTGAAGGAAAACGATTAATTGATTCTTCAACTGTTAAACTATTTACAACAAAGCAATCAGATGAACGTGCTCTTGGGTGGGATATTAAAAGTACTACCGGCTCTTCGGCAGGAAATTTTCTAAGTAATAAATCATATGGGCATACCGGATTTACCGGAACTTCTATCTGGACAGACCCGACCAGAGATTTATTCATAATTTTTCTGACAAACCGGGTTTATCCTACAAGGGAAAACAATAAGATCATTAAAATTCGTCCCGAACTCAGCGATCTTATTATTCGAGCTATTAAAAATTAAAAATTGATAATTAAAAATTAATAATTAGAAATTAAAAATTAACAGGGGACGACAGTTTATTAAGTTGTAAATTATACATTATAAATTGAAAATTATAAATTGAATATGCTTAAAAGAGCTTTAAGAAATAATTTCATATTTACATTCATTGTACTGCTGATATTTGCACTGTATCCGCCGGCAATAAATCCGGCATATATTAATATTGATAAAATATTT
>DATICR010000476.1:0-3064 GCA_035456745.1 Ignavibacteriaceae bacterium | reverse complement strand
CATCTTTATTCTTTAGGGCATTATATACTTTAATCATATCCTTAGCAGGAATTCCTTCTGTAATACATATTATAACTTTAATTCCTGAATCAGCGGCCTCAAGTATTGCATCAGATGCAAATGCCGGAGGCACAAAGATTACAGATGTATTAGCTTTCTGTTCTTTAACTGCATCTGCTACTGTATTATAAATAGAAACACCTTCGAAAACTGTACCGCCTTTTCCCGGTGTAACTCCTGCTACTACTTTTGTACCATACTCAATCATTTGCTGAGTATGAAATGAACCTTCACTGCCTGTAATTCCCTGAACTACAAGTCTCGTCCTGTTATTTACTAGAATACTCATAGAAGTCCTGTTTATTCTTTAAATATAAATTTTGTCTTCAAAAGATAAAAAAAACAGTGGATAATTCCTTATAATCAACATATCGAATTGCTGAAAAGTTGCAAAGTCACCAGGTGAAAAACAATTTAAATGGTTAGCAATTCTGAAATATGATTTAAAGTTACAAGTTAAAGGGAAAGGAATTTGGATACCGGCAATTCAATAATATTTAACAATCTGGAACTCCAAAAAAAAATTGGATTTTAAGAAAAATCGAAAAGATTTTTTTGTTTTCATTTTTAATCCCATCCCTCACCAGGTGGTTTTTACCCCGCTATACTTCGCTGCGGGGCAGGCGCTGATGAACGCTGAAAATATGTTTAGTTGGAATGAAAAAAGATATCAATAATTTAATATACAATTCAATATTAAGAGATTGATTTACGTCCCGCTGGGAGCGGGATCTTCGCTTCGCTCCGACTGATCCCTATAAAATTGGGATGCTTATCCATTTTATAATCTAAATGGCGAAGCCATCTCTCTGTTTACTCTGTTTTCCCAGTGGTTTAAGTTTCTCGCTTTAGGTAAAATTTATTTTGGACAGGTTTGATTCTTGTATCTTTTCTCTTGAATTATTCTAACTCCACTTTATTCTTTTGACTTTTATCCTGTATCTTATCCCCTTTATCCTCCGCCACTCTTTTCCTATCCAGCCAGTATGCTGTCAAAATTACAAGTATGAGAGCCAGAAGAGCAGAACCTGCAACCTCATTTCCGCTTTCAGGACTGGGGAATAATAATTGTGAAACAAATGCTGAAGCAATCAGAAGCAGGGCAAGAATGTATATGCCATATTTCCCGGTCAGACTGATACCTTTCGTTGAAACGATATATATTATTAATCCAGTAAGGAATATTATTATTTCCACAGACATAGCCAGGTACATATGGTTCCATAACCCCAAGCCTATAACGGCTGAATTATCTCCGGCAATTGTTAAATCTGGAGTATGAACAATAAAATCAAATAAGTAATGAGACAATACTCCCACCCCGAGCAGAATTGCAGTCTTCCTCCTTTTGGTTATTATTTCCGCAATAACATATGTAAGAAGACTCCAGGCGACGGTGCCAATAAGACTATGTGAATAGGGGAAGAAAAATTTCAGATAATGAAGATTATTAAAATCAGGGGGGACAATCACCCTTTCAATACCAACTAGTATGAATATCCATAATAATAAATCAGGCAGAAGCACAGATACGAAAAACCATGCAAGGTTAGTTTTCTGATCAAACTTTTTCAACACGAGGCCGGCCCCAAGATGTCCAATAAACATTCCGAAAAGCTACCTATAATAATGATTTGAATAAAACGCCGGGACTTGAAATATTATTATGAAATCATTCAATCTACAAACATCCAGCTGTTCTCTTTAATTCAGTTTTTTCGTTTCAGGTTTTTTCAGATCTTCATCCGTTATCGTTATTTCTTTTTTCAGGTCATTTACGCCTTTTTTGAATTCACTGATTCCTTTACCGAGATTTCTGGCTATCTCAGGAATTTTCTTCCCGCCGAAAAGAACCAGGACGACAACCATAATAATTAATAATTCACCCATTCCAAGATTTTCAAACATACGTTTCCTCCGACTATATAATTATTCTTTCTTTGTTTCGGTCTTCTTTGTTTCAGTATCTGTGTTTTTTATTTCATTCTCAACATCTTTCAGACCTTTTTTAAACTCGCTCATTCCTTTACCTATTCCTCTCGCAAGTTCCGGAATCTTCTTTGCTCCGAATAATAGCAGAATCACAAGAAGGATGAGGATTATTTCTCCAGCGCCCAGGTTACCAAACATTTTTTCACCTTTTAATTAAATATATTATTTATTATTGACCTGAAAATTAATTGTCCGTCGGTTTTACCAAGAACCGGGTCACAACTTCTTTCAGGGTGCGGCATCATTCCAAGCACGTTACCCTGCCTGTTAACAATACCCGCTATGTTTTTTACAGATCCGTTCGGATTCCATTTTTCATCAATCACATTTTCCGGTGAGACATACCGGAAAACCACCTGGTTATTATCTTCAAGTGTCTTTAATGTTTTCTCATCCGCAAAATAATTGCCTTCTCCGTGGGCAACAGGAATTTTAAGAACTTTATCCGGG
The DNA here is from genome assembly GCA_035456745.1 of Ignavibacteriaceae bacterium. Lineage (GTDB taxonomy): Bacteria > Bacteroidota > Ignavibacteria > Ignavibacteriales > Ignavibacteriaceae > DATFVA01. The sequence goes on along the minus strand of DATICR010000476.1, from coordinate 562 downwards.
TTAATATCTTTGGTAAAGAGTGTATTATCATTTTCAACTGATAGGTAAATATCCTTACAAACAAATTGTAAAGATTTGTTCTTCAGCATAACTCCGGGAAGTAATCCTGCTTCAAGCAGAATCTGAAATCCGTTGCAAATTCCTACCACACACCCGCCGTTGTTCGCAAATTCAATGACACAATCCATAATGGGGGAAAATCTGGCAATAGCCCCGGTACGAAGATAATCGCCATATGAAAAGCCGCCCGGAAGAATTATTACATCTGAATTCTGAAGACTGGTTTCTTTATGCCAGAGAAATTTTGCGTCGCAATCAAGTATTTTTTTAAATGCATAATAAGCATCGTGATCGCAATTGGAACCGGGAAAAACAACCACTCCAATTCTGGGTTTCATTTCCCTTCCTTATTCGAAGAATTTACTTCTGACAGTGTGAATTCGTAATCTTCCATTATCGGATTTGCCAGAAGCTTGCTGCAATATTCATTAACCTCTTTTTCAGCGGCAGCCCTGTCATTTGAATCCACTGAAAATTCGATATATTTATTTATTCTTGTATC
>DATICR010000475.1:0-2100 GCA_035456745.1 Ignavibacteriaceae bacterium | reverse complement strand
GAATAGTGGCTTCCAGGCTTGTAGAGAAATATTACAGACCGACTATAATGCTTACAACTGTTGACGGTGTTGCCAAGGGATCAGCCAGAAGCATTTCGAATTTTAATATATACGACGCCCTTAAACAATGTGAAGATCTCTTAATTCATTTTGGCGGACACCAGGCGGCGGCCGGTCTGGCAGTTGAGGTCGAAAAAATTAACGATTTTAAGCTAAAATTTAATAAGATAGTGAAGGAGTCAATTACCGAAGCTGATCTTCTTCCTGAAATTCATATTGACTCTAAGCTGAAATTTTCGGAAATAACACCTAAGTTTTTAAGAATTATTGAATTATTTTCACCTTTCGGTCCCGGAAATATGAGACCGGTATTCTTATCTGAAGAAACAGCTGTTGCATCAACACCAAGAATTGTGGGAAATGATCATCTGCTTGTTACACTGAAGCAAAACGGCTGCGAAAAAGTTTTTGACTGCATTGGTTTTAATATGGGAAGTTATTGTGATATAATCGGGAAAGAGGGACAGTTGTTTAATGTTGTCTATTCAATCGATAGATCTATCAGGGATGGGAGAGTATTCCCCCAGTTCAAAATAAAAGATATTAAAGTAATTGAAAAATAAATAGGAGAATATTTTCAATGTCAGGTCACTCAAAGTGGGCAACAATTAAGAGAAAAAAGGGAGCTCTTGACGCAAAACGCGGAAAGATGTTCACAAAATTGATTAAGGAATTAACAATAGCTGCCAGGGAAGGCGGCGGTGATCCGGCAGCTAATCCCAGGTTAAGGTTAGCAGTTGATAATGCCAAAGCAGCTAATATGCCGCAGGATAATATTGAAAGAGCGATCAAAAAAGCTACCGGAGAACTTGAAGGCGTGACTTATCATGAATTAACTTATGAAGGTTACGGTCCTGCGGGAATAGCAATGCTTGTTGAAGTTGCGACCGATAATAAAAACAGAATTGTTGCAGAAGTCAGACATCTTTTCAGCAAATACGGCGGCACTATGGGGGAGACCGGTTCAGTTGCCTGGATGTTTGACAGGAAAGGCATAATCACCTTGCCGAAACAGGGATTGGCTGAAGATGATTTGATGGAATTAATTCTTGATGCAGGTGCCGAGGATTTACATTCCGAAGAAGAATTTTTTGAAATACAGACAACACTTGAAACTTTTGAACCTGTCAGAAAATCAATTGCTGATAAAAAGCTTAAAGTTGAGAATGCCTCATTGCAGTGGATAGCTAAAAATACTCTGCCGGTAACCGGAGAGGATGCCGAGAAAGTGATGAGATTAATTGAAGCAATGGAAGATAATGATGATGTGCAGAATGTTTACTCAAATGCAGATATTGATGAGAGTTCAATACATTAAAGCAATATAAATTTTATTCTTAAATAAAATGATTATTCTCGGAGTTGACCCCGGAACTACTTTTACAGGTTTCGGGGTTATCAATTACAGTATTAACAACTTTAACCGCATAACTCACGGAATAATTAAGCTCCCCTCTTCCAAACCATTATCAATCAGACTTGAAATAATTTATAATGAGCTTAATAAGCTTATTAAATTGTATTCGCCGGACGAGTTTGCAATTGAAACTGCTTTTTACGGGAAGAATGTTCAATCGGCTATGAAGATAGGTTATGCACGCGGAGTGTCTATTCTTGCGGCAGTTCATAATAATATACCTACAAGTGAATATTCTCCACGGGAAGTTAAGAAATCGATTGTAGGAAACGGTGCTGCCTCAAAAGAACAGGTCAGTTTTATGATAAAAACTCTGCTTGAAATCAAATCGACTAAAATGAAATACGATGAAAGTGATGCTCTTGCCATTGCACTCTGTCATGCATTCAGACTAAAATCAACGACTAAAAAAAGTAAGGACTGGAAATCTTTCATAGAAGCTTTCCCCGAAAGAGTTATTAATTCATAATTGTTAATTTTTAATTGTTAATTGTAAATTATTATTGTTATGATTGGTTTTCTAAGCGGTAAAATAATCTCTTCCAAACCGACCAGAATCCTGCTGGATGTAAATGGTGTGGGCTACAGTGTTAATATTTCTATAAACACTTTCGAAAATATTT
>DATICR010000474.1:0-5144 GCA_035456745.1 Ignavibacteriaceae bacterium | reverse complement strand
ACAATAATCTCAATATCAAATTTCCTGCAAAGTGCAGCGAATATCCCGTTATTAGTGCGTTCTTAGCGGGATTGGTTAATGAGAGTTATATCGCAGATGGCTGTTGAGTCGAATCACTGACATTTTCCTTTGGTTAAAGATGTCATCTTTAAAAATGCTGTCACGGTTCGCATAACAAAACTGATCCTTGACCGTGACCCGCCTAGCGGCGAGGTAGGCAGCCCAGAAAGTATTATAATTATAATATCGGGAAATCAATAAACGGTTAAAACCGTTAAGGATTTCTATGAGTGGAGGTTTAACCAACAAATAAATTTGTTGGTTAATGAGAGCTATACCACGGATAACTGTTCCAGCAATTTCTTACTGTTTTTCGGACATTTCTTTTAATTTCTGCAACGCCCTGGGCCACATATCACGGAACATATTTTTAAATTCTTCTTCATTTATTTCAATATCAACAAGTAATTCTGTTCTGCCGTTCTTTTCTTTCATTGTATAATTTTCATGAATTCCTGCCCATTTTTTTGCTTCTTCGCTTGAAGTATCTTCAATATCATTCTGAATTATACCGAGATGTTCAATTGATATGTATTCATATTTTCTGTTTTCTGCTATACGACTTACCATCCCTCCCATTTTACCTGAGGGATCCGGTGCAAGAAACATCATCCTGCTTCCTTTATTCCAGTCACCTTTATAATGTGAACCGGGCCCAAATGTTTCTGTCCATTCACGGTAAGTTTTCTCTTCCAGCATTTTATCCCAAACTTTTTCTTTAGGTGCATCAATCAGAACTGAAAAGTGAAGTTTATCCATAACAATTTCTCCTAATACTTTTTTTTATGTCTATTCACTATTGAATTTAAATAGTCAGGTTTAATGCAAAAATATAAAATGTCCTTTAAGTTGCAAACACAGGAATGAAAAGCCGGACAAGCCTGAACCAAAAAGGGAGTAATCCCAACTGATAACTCCAGAATATTCTTTAGACGAAAGGTTTTTACGCTGATAAACGCTGAATAATGATCTTAAAGGCAAATAAAATAATATTTAATTAATTCAAATTAATTTATATGAACAGTCGTACTGATTTTCACTGATCCCTGGCGGGATGCCTATCAATTTTAGATCAGTTTAGAAGGGCATCTTGCGCAGCTTATCCCTGCTACACTAATTTTATTCCGGTTTCAATTATTTCTTTTGCTAATGGATTTTCGGATGAAAAGTCCCTGGGGTTGAATGGAAGTATTTCTAAACTTGAACTTACTGATAAAGTCAACTTTCTTATCTTGTCTTTGTCTTTTATTCTAATACCTTCAAATGAATCTGATACGATTGCTATATCTATATCGCTCCATTTATTATTGTTACCCTTAGCGTAACTCCCGAATAAATAGGCGTTTTCTACTGAAATATTGTTCTCTTTTAATAATGAAATATATCTTTCAACAATTCTTCTTATTTTATCCGGGATTTTAACCATTTATATAACTCTTTAATTTCTTTTATATTTTCTTCCGCAAATTCCTTTGTGCAAGTCTTATAAAATTCATTCTTATATTCAGGATACCTAACCTCAATATTAAAATCATTTATCTTATCCAGACTTACCTTTTTATTTTCATCAATCTCAATATTTTATTCTTCGGCTAAGCGTACCAGATTATGAAGTTTAGGAGGTATTTTATTCCCATTATTTCTTACAAAGACTGCTTTTAATAATTTTTCTAAAACCAAATGGCCAATAAAAAGAGCCCAATCATATTTACCAGCTTCATATAAAGCGTCTAAAGTCTCTAAATCATGTTCCGCGCTGTTGAGCCAGTATTTAATATGCTCTTCCTGTGTCATAAGTATGAACCATATATTACTTGATACTAAATTTAATAAAAATATTGGAATTTTTATTTATGTCTCACGGTAGACACTGATTTGGAAACCGAAAACTTTCTAATAATCTAAGATGACTTTGTGCCCTAAAAAAACACTGTAAATTTTAAGCCTTCTCAAAAACCCTTTCGCCTCACGTCAGGAGACATGAACTACGGGGACCCTCCGCGGCACAACTTTGCACCTAACATCTCAAAGTCAGATATAATTTATCTTAGTGTACCTTCGTGCTCTTAGTGCCTTAGTGGTAAAATAAGACCATCGATCTTAAACTTTCAGAAATTTTTCCACCCACGTCAGGAGACGTAAGCTTGGGGGATACTACACGTTCAACCCCGCTGAGGTTGTGGGTACCTGGGGGATTAAACCAGGCTTTTTTTCATTGTGCACTTTATCAAAATCGCTTTAGCGATGACTTTGTCGAAGCGAAGTCGGAGTTAAACGTAGATCCCGTTCCCAACGGGACGAAGATCCCACTCCCAGCGTCACTCCCAGCGGGACGTAACTTTGTGCAACTAAAATATCTACATCATATGACAAAATGATAATTTTCTGACATAATGATACTTTTTACTTCTTAAACCGGACAAGCCGGAACCAAAAAGGAGTAATCCCAACTGATAACTCCAGAATATTCTTTATACGAAAGGTTTTTACGCTGATAAACGCTGAATAATGATCTTAAAGGCAAATCAAATAAAATTTAATTAATTCAAATTAATTCATAAGAACTGTCGTACTGATTTTCACTGATCCCTGGCGGGACGCCTATCAATTTTTAGATCAGTTTAGAAGAGCATCTAGCGCAGCGAGATCAGTCGAAACGAAGCGAAGATCCCGCCTGCCTTGCCTGCCTGTTCGGCAGACAGGTCGGCAGACAGGCTCCCAGCGGGACGAAAATCTTTTCAATAATATAAATAAGGATGCTGCCATTATTTAAGAATTTCTCATATGCTTAAAAATCAAATTAACTGCGTGTATCCCCGCTGCGAAGCTTTGCTGGGTAAGAACCATCGATAATAACCAACAAAAACTTTTCCATTTTGCGCAAGAATTGATGATAAAGTTCTTACTAATTACTAAAACTGATGCAGACCGTGACCTGCCTAGCGGCGAGGCAGGCAGCCCAGGAAAGAAAACCCGGCAAACAGATGTTACCGGGTTGAAATATTCAGCCTGGAATCAAGTTTTGTTTAATATTTTTATTTGATTAATAACATCTTCTTTGTATTTGTATAATTACCTGCTTTCAACTGATATAAATAAACTCCGCTTGGTAGATTGACAGCATTAAAATTTACTTCATGTTTCCCGGCTTCAACCTCACTGCTTACTAATGATGCAATTTCACTTCCTAACAAATCATATACCTTTAAACTCACAATAGACTTTTCCGGAATCGAATAAATTATTTTCGTAGCAGGATTAAACGGGTTAGGATAATTATCCGACAGGTTAAAAGAATTCGGCGAATTTGAATCTTCATCAACAGCCGTTAACGGATTATAGGCATTTAAATATTTTCCATTATTTACCCAGTCGGAGCCATTCCAGGATTGCACTAATTCTACAATCAGGTTATAGTTTTCATCATAAGAGTCTGAATATTTCAAATCATTTTCCCAGGAAACATCATTCCAATTTTGATCTAACTCTTCAATGAGATAGTTGTTAACGTCATAAGTAAATGAACTCTTCATTCCATTTACCCATTGAGAGCCGGTGAAACCCTGCCAGAGTTCCTCGATGATATTATTGCGGCTATCATAAGTATATGAACATTTCATAAAATCTACCCAGTCCAGATAAGTGTCAGAGTAGTACTGAAATAATACCTCATTCAGATTGTTATTCGTATCAAATGTATATAAGGCCCTTTGACCATCCATCCATTCAGAGACGTCCCAGACCTGACTTAAAATTTCTTCCAGATTATTTCCGTTGTAGTAATACGAATACTTCCAGTCATTCATCCAATCAGAAGCTACCCACAATTGTTCTATTGCCTCAATCGGATAGTTGTTGCTATCATAAGTATATGAAATTCTCATTGAATTGACCCATACCGAGTCATCCCAGGTCTGCATCACAAAATTAATTATATCATCGTTTAAATTATAAATATATGAGGTCCTTAGACTATTAGTCCAGACAGAGCCGTCCCAGGACCTATCTATAATTTCAATCAGATTGCTGTTTTCATAAGTGTATGATGATTTTATACTATCTTTCCAATCAAAACCATTCCAGGATTGATAAATACTCTCTATTAAATAAAAGCCATTATCAAGTACTTCTTTATAAATGTCTCTCTGCTGAATTGCTTTATACCCGTCAATATTATTGCTTTGCGATCTCAGCAGGAATGATTCTCTATTATTTAATCTTTCCAGATTATATCCGGCGGACTTCTGCATTGCCAGAAGATTTTCGGGAATAAATTTCCCGTCTAACAGCACATTGTGAAACCGATCCTGAGGAAATGCTGTTATTGACAAAAATGTCAAAAATATTAAAATTTTCATAAGCCCTTTCTGTTATAAGTTGAAATATATATTTATGAACAATGACTAATGACCAATGTGTCTGTTGCACAATTATATTATTTGTCATTTAGTAAGCCTTTAATAATAATTATTGACCCTCTACAAGGGTCGGGACAGTTGACTATTGAAGATTCTACAATAATTGAACCTCTACGAGGTTCCGATACAATGACACAACCAAAAAAATTAACTAATTTTCCCGCTTCAAATATCAATTCCTGTTGTGCAACAGACCCAATTGACTAATGAACAATGACTAATGAACAATGACTAATGATCATTTTAACTACCGCCAGTGAATAGAATTCAGGTGGTAGCCGATGATTGTCAATTAACAATTACTTAAGCAATAAAAGTTTTCTTGTAGCAGTATAATTTCCTGATTCAAGTCTGTAAAAATAAACTCCGCTGGGAAGTTTATAGTCATTGGAATTAAAGACTACCTCATACATTCCTTTAGACTTTACTTCATTTAACAGTTCAGCAACTTCCTTTCCCAGAATATTATATACTTTCAGAGATATAAATGTTTTTGACGGGATGGAAAATCTTATTGTTGTTTCGGGATTAAATGGGTTCGGGTAATTCTGGAACAGATGAAAATATTCAGGAAGATTATTCCCGCTGCCGTTATCTTTTATTGATGTAATTATAAAAGGGAGAAGTTCACTCATTGGTCCGCCGTAAGCTCCCATATCATTCCTG
>DATICR010000473.1:0-4563 GCA_035456745.1 Ignavibacteriaceae bacterium | reverse complement strand
TTTAAGCTCTATTACCCATAAATGATTTGGGATCTCTTATAATTTGCCTGTAATAAACTTGTTAAGACGATTGTGGAAATGTATTCGATGAGAATCTGTTGAATTATTAAGCAGTGTTTCGAGGTGCCTTCTTAATCATTTGCTGCCCTTAGCAAATGATTTTTTCTAAAAAATTATTATAAAACATTTTCAAATAAATTGCAATACTGTAGTAATTTCATTTATGAAATTCTAAATACTTTTCAAATCTTTCCATAATAATTTTTATGAGCCCTGATCTGAAGAGCTGTTCCAAAGTCATTGCGAACGAATATTCGAGTGAAGCAATCTTTTTTTTTATTTTAAACAACCCTTCCAAATAATATATCTTTCTATAATACATCTGTATTTATTTTTTTTTCAATCAAACTGTAATTTTTTATCAGCGAAAATCATAACTATCAGCGTTTACACCGAAGTCGTAGCGAAACGGAGATCTCACTGTGCTTTTATGTTCCGGGCGGGAGTGTATCAGCGTTCTATTTACTTGCTTCAAATTGAATTTTGCTAAAAATTAAAAACTCATTTTTTCGATAATTCAAACCTAATTTTTAATAAGCTGTTCATAAAGACTACAAACCCTGTCAGTTACCAAATTAATATTAAAATTCTCAAGAACCCTCTTTCTGGCTGCTTTTGAAAAGGCTTTTCTTAAATCCGGGTTGTTGATTAACTTATTAATTCCTTCTTCCAGATCAGCAATATTTTCTTTTTCAAACATGAATGAAGTATAACCATCCACTGCAATATCAAGGATACCGTCAGATGCAGAGCAGACGGTTGGTTTTTCCATAGCCATTGCTTCAATCAATGCAATACCGAATGCTTCTGCACGGGATGGGAACACAAAAATATCCAGGGCGGCAAGTAATTCCGGGATGTCATTTCTGTATCCTGTGAAAATAATATTATTGATATTTAATTTTTCCGCAAGTGATTTTATTTCCGATTCATATTGATGTTCCCCTCTGCTGGCTTCACCTATAATCAAAAAATAAAGATTATTATGTTTTTTATTTAATTCCACAGCTGAATGCAGAAATTCCTCATGTCCCTTACCCGGACTGAAGCGGGCCATCATTCCTATTAAAAGTTTATTTTGATCAATTCTAAATTCTTTTTTTATTCCCGATCCATCTGCTATTTCAGGATTAAATTTTTCGGTATCAACTCCATTGGGAATAAGTACAATCTGTTCCTCTTTTAAAGGAGTTGTATCGATAAGATTCTTCTTAATCACACTGCTGATTGCAATTGCTTTTGTTACATATTTGTAAAGTCTTTTATGAAGAAAATCTTTTTTAATAACAAAGGAACCGATATGTTTTGTAAGTACAAGCGGAATTTTCCTCCTTAAAAGCTGAAGTGAGGGTACAATTACCCATAGGTCTTTGGAAGAATGTGTATGAATAATGTCAAAATTGATTTTCTTTATAATAAAAGCCATCCTGAGTGAAGAGAATGGATGAATGTAACTCCCCGCTTTTACAGGATGTAGAATAATCCCAAGATTGTTGGCTTCAATATGAATTCTTGAGTCCGCTGTACATAAAAGTTCAACATGAATCCCGCGTTTTAATAATTGTTGTAAGCCGGTGAGAGTTACCATTTCCATACCACCCCAGCTTTTGGAAAGACAGGAATATAATATTTTCATGGAATCAATATACCCTTATTAACCTGACATTTTTGAAATAGTGGAAGAGTATCTCGTCAAATAAATGTCCGTTCTCCGACATCACAGCTGCTCCTATCTGACAGAGCCCTACACCGTGACCCCATCCGGCACCATATATTATGAATTTGCTGGGAATATTTTTTTCAATTTGATGTTTCTCGATAAATATTGCAGAACTATATAGATGAGTCAATGAAAGCACCCTTCTGATTTCCAGTTCCTTGCCAATGATTAATTCATTTTTAGTACCCACAATTTTCAGCTTGATTAACCGCGACGAATGCCCCCTTTCAACCGGGATCAGATCAATAATATCTCCGAAATTTATTCCGCTTTTCTTTAATATGATGTCTGAGAGTTCTGCCTGAGTATATTCAATCTTCCACCTGTAGAAATCTTTGGTCTCCCGGTCATAATCGATTAAAACCTGCGAAAGAATTTTATCATCATTGGTATTGCAAAATGCCGGGGGCTTTCCAAGAATCCACTTTCGGACATTTCTTTCATCCGTAAAATTAAGTTTAAAAGTTTCAGGTTCAAATTTATAATCAATAATAGAGGTAAGATAGGGATGGACGACAGGCTCCCATACATTATGAAAGTCTTCTGTTATACCTCCGCAGCTTTTGGAAAATCGGGCATCGCATATTTTATTATTGTACATCAATACAAGTCCGGCTGTCTCCTCTACTGCCTGCCTTGCTGCCCGGGAGTTAATTTTTGTTATCCCCTGATAACGCTGGCAATGGTCATCCGCGCAAACGTCAAACAAAGAATGCTCTTCCCTGTCATACCATTTGATTAATTCATTCCCGGACCTGGATTCACTCTGATATTGGCCCTGTTTTCTTTTGATTGATCTCGATTTGTCTATTTGGGCAAGCAGCCAGCTTCTTGATACTACGGCAAGTGATTTAAGCATCTGGAGTGATGATTTGGCACTCATTTCTGACGAAATAACACTGGTCAAATATTTTTCCACAGGGATAATATTGATGACAACGATTTTATTATTATCCTTCAACAGCTTCAATGTTCCCTGGAATCTCTGCTTTTCCTTTCTTTGCCAATGAAATTTTATTCCTATGGTAACATCTTTTATTAAAAAAGATTCAAGATCAATATCATCAGGTTCGAAAATAATTTCTTTATCGGCTTCTATTGTGTCATCACCCCTGATACATCGAATTTTATCATTAAAAACATCGGCAGTAAATCTTCCACTGAATAATTTCCGCTGACCTGTGACTCTGAAATCTCCATAAAGATCGAAGTTGACCTGTTTTTCTGTTAAAATCCCCACACTTATAGATGGTTCATTTTGAAATACAGGCATTGTGGAATCCTTTTTTGCAAATGAAATTTTTTATGAGGTTAAAATATACGAATTACGCTCAAATGTGTTAAGAGAGGAATAAATATATTGGATAATTTACCAATTGGCGAATTCAATCCATTCGCAAATTCGATAATTCACTAATTCTTTACTAAATTTGACCACCTTTGAAAAATAATAAATACAAAAATTAATCATCTATGGAAAAAGTACAGGAAAAGATTGTTAATCTTATAGGATTTCCTATGGATCTTGGTGCTGATAGAAGAGGTGTTGATATGGGTCCTTCCGCTCTCAGGATAGCAAATCTTAAATCAAAACTGGAACACCTGGGCTACAAAGTAATTGACAGCGGAGATATCTTTATTCAGAATGTCGAAAGACAGAAAATAGTCAATCCAAAAATGAAATATCTGAATGAGATTATACGGACATGTAAAATACTGGCCGGAAAGGTGGAGAACGTCCTTAACCGAGGTGAGTTCCCATTATGTCTTGGCGGTGATCATTCAATCGCTCTTGGTACAATTGCCGGTATATCTTCATACTGCAGAAAAAATAAGCTGAAATTCGGGGTAATTTGGATTGATGCGCATACAGATATGAATACAGATGAGACTACACCCTCAGGCAATATTCATGGTATGCCGGTAGCTGCATCTATCGGTCTCGGAAATGAAAAGCTTGTTAACTTCTATGGATTTTCTCCTAAAGTTGAGGCTAATAATTTTGCATTAATAGGTGTAAGAAGTATCGACCCGCTGGAACGAAAAAATATTAAGGTAACCGGGCTGCCGGTCTATACTATGAGTGATATTGATAAAATCGGTATTCATAGAATAATCAACCGCGTATTAAAACAATTTAAAGAAAATGTCGACCATATCCATGTTAGTTTTGATTTGGACAGCGTTGACCCGGAAATAGCACCGGGTGTTGGAACACCTGTACCAGGTGGTTTCAGCTACAGGGAAGCTCATTTATTAATGGAATCAATTGCAGAATGCGGGTGCATGTCTTCGCTGGAAGTTTCTGAGGTTAATCCAATCCTCGATGATAAAAACAGAAGCGCAGAATTCGCTGCCGATCTTATTGCTTCAAGTATGGGACAAAGGATATTGTAGATAATAACATCTAATATTCCAAAGTTTTGAAAGTATTTAATTTGAAAGTATTTTAAAGGGAGCCTTAGTTCCTCTTAAATTACTAAAATATATTTCAGATCCGTCATCATTACTGCTGCCTGATCCCTCCTCAGTGTAACCACCATTTTCGAAGATAGAGTTATAACCAGAAACCGGATATTGGTTAGGGGGATGTCCTATAAGAGATGCTCTTAAATCAGGAATTGAACCATACCCTACATAAATCCCGTTTATTAGATTTCCGTAGATTTCATTTGGCTCCCACCAAAGGAGATGAATTTGCGAGAGATAGCCCGATTGAATGACCGATAATAGAATTATTCCTCAGATAACCGTTACAACTGCTTAAGAAAATCCCGGGCATT
>DATICR010000472.1:0-4351 GCA_035456745.1 Ignavibacteriaceae bacterium | reverse complement strand
CAGGTCAGTTAAATCCTCATCTTTTAAAGGAATTACTTTTGTTGAATATCCGACATACGTTACTTTGAGTATATCATCCGGGGTTATATCTCCACTTAATACAAAACTGCCGTCGTCTACTGCAGCAGTACCGATGTTTTTATCTAAGATTATCAGGTTAGCAGCGGGTAGAGGCTGTAATGTTCCGGAATCCAGTACTTTCCCTTTAATACTTAGATTTTGAGAAAAGGCAGAAATGTTTGAAAAGAAAAATAGAATAACCAAGTATTTCATTTTTACCTCCATAATAAAAAAAGCCGTTCGGTTAGAAACGGCTAAATACTTAATTATTCCCTAAGCAGGCTACTTAGCCCGTTTCCCTACGCTGGTATTACCCAGATCAGGTTTTAGGGTATGCTCTCAGTCATCCCGATAAATCGGAATAACACCCCTAACGGCTCAATCAAAATTTCAAAATAAATTCTTTGGATAACCTCCAAATTTCAATACAAATATAATTTAGTAGTCAACAAAATAAAAGCAAAAGTTCTATTCTACTCTAAGTCTTTGACCGGCAACAATTTTATTCCCTGATAATTTATTCATTCTTTTCAACTGCTCAACAGGAATAGAATATAATCTTGCAATTGAATACAAAGTTTCACCGCGCATAACTGTATGCATACCGTTTGCACTTCTATGGGTGATTTCAGGGACATCATTTACATCGGCATCAGAATATATCTTTAAGGATGTTCCAGCAAGAATTTTGTTGCTTCTTAACCCATTCCATTTTCTGATACTTGATGCCGAAACTTTATAAAGTTCAGCGATTTCCCCAATAGAATCTCCGGATTTAATCTTATAATAATTTACGTTAGCTGAATTTTTTGTAGTGACGTCACCCAGAGAAGAGACATCCCCCGATGAATATATTTTCAGCGTCTGACCGGAGTATATACGGTTAGAATTTAAACTATTCCAGGATTTAATTTTAGAAGCAGATACACCGAACTTCTCAGCAAGTTCACCTATCGTGTCACCCTTCCGAACCTTATATCTGTATAGATCCATACGGTTAGGTACAGATGTATTATCTGCCAACCCTTTACTTTCAGTATAGATTTTCAGATTCTGACCTGCAAAAATCCTGTTGCCTGAAATATTATTCCAATCGCGGATATCAGCGACACTAACATCAAATCTTTTTGCGATAGCGAATAAATTTTCACCTCTTTTTATGCGGTGATATATATATGCAGCAGAGGTCTTTGTAGAGTTGGTTTTTGTAACGGATTTTTCAACGGGGGTCTGATTATCAAGGCTTGAGAAATAATCCTTTTTACCTTCAGGGACATATATCGTCAGTTTTTCACCAACGTTAACTGTCCTTGTATAAGGAATATTATTCCAGTTTCTTATATCACTAACCCTGGAATTAAAAAGGTCGGCTATATCGAGCAGACTTTCACCCTTTTTAACTGTATAAGTCACCGGAGCCTGTCCTGCCGGAATAACTGCAACTGTTGATTCATCCTGACCAGTAACTTCTTTAACATTTTCGATTGAATCCACATCGGTTTGATCATCGACGGCTGCAATTTCAACATCTCCTGAATCTACTTCGTCAGAAACTAAATTATTCTTTAACAAAGATGCATAGGGAGAAACGTATTCTTCTGTCCCGCTGCCTGTTTCATCTGCTTCTTCGGTATTTGTATTATATGCAAAATTTCTGTCCGAAAAATCAGAAAGCGGTATTTTTAGTTTTATACCGGGATAAATCCGTGATCTTACAGATATATTATTAGCGTCAGCAAGCGTCCGAGTTGAAATCCCATACCTTGATGCTATAGTTGTAAGTGTTTCACCACGTCTAATAGTATGCACCATCAAATTTCTTTTTGCATAATCCGGTATGTTCTTAATGCTTGCCAGCAATGTTTCTGATTTGCCTTTAGGTATTTTCAAATCATATCCACCTGCGTAACCACGTGGAGTACTATTCTGTGTTAACTCAGGATTCATTTCGAGCAGAGTTTCAGCATCAATACCAATACTCTGAGCGAGATAATTCAGGTCAACAGCATCATTAACCTTACAGGTTTCATATTCAAAAGGTTTAAATGGGGTAATATTTATGAAATTATATTTTTCAGGATTCATAGCTATCATGCAGACAGCAATATACTGCGGCACATAACTTCTTGTCTCTCTTGGAAGATAATTTCTGATTGCCCAGAAATTACTATCACCGGCACGGCGGACTGCCCGGGTAATTCTTCCTTCCCCGGCATTGTAAGCAGCAAGAACAAGATACCAATCATTTAAATCCCCATAAAGATCTTTTAAGTGCCTGGCGGCAGCACGTGTTGACTTTTCAGGATCACGGCGTTCATCAAAATAAAAGCCTGATTCAAGCCCATACATTCTTCCGGTTGATTTTATAAACTGCCAAAGACCGACAGCACTTGCCCAGGACCGGGCGACAGGATTTAAACCGCTTTCCACCATACTTAAATAAATCAATTGCTGGGGGATTTGCTCTTCTTTAAATATTTTTGCCATCATAGGAAAATATCTGCCTGCACGCTGCAGCCAAAGTTCCATATGTTTGCGGCCCTTACCGGTAAAATACTCTATCCATTGTTCTACATACGAATTCACTTCAAGAGGTACATCTGCCGGAATAATAGTTACCTTTGTATCGGCTCCCTTATTCTTCAGTGAGAACTGTTCATCCGGCATATTCTTTCCCATCCACTCCTCTAAAGCTGCAAAGGACACCTCAACAGGCAATTCGGGAAGACTATCGAGATACTTTCGATAGTCATCTATAATAGACTTTTCGAGCTCAACATAGGCCTCATTTTCCTCAATACCGGGATAGTAGCTAAGATTATTGATAATAGTCAGGGCTGACTCATAATTGGATACTGTTTCTGAAGTGCTGTTTATTTCCTGTTTAGCAAGAGCAGAAATATAATATTGTCTTGCCTGTTCCAACATCTCCGAAACGATTCCCCCCTTTTGTACCGAAGCCTGGTCATCAGAGGAACTATTTCTTGTGATTTCTTTATTTCCCCCGCAAGATGATAACAGTAGGGCAAATAAAGAAATAACAATAAATGGTAGGAATCTCTGCTTCATTCTTACTCCTTTATTTATTTGACGAATAATATAAGTTTATGCACATTCTTAATCAAGTAAAAAGTTAAATAATCTGTTTAATTTTATTAAATAAAAGAACTTATGTCGTATAAAATCCCTATAAGGGTATATTTCCGTGTTTCTTTTTCGGATTATTATCAACTTTATTTTCCAATAATTCAAATGCCTTTACTAATTTTTGTTTGGTATCATGAGGTAAAATTATATCATCAAGATACCCGCGCTCAGCTGCTTTATATGGATTAGCAAATTTTTCTATATACTCTGCCAGCTTTTTCTCCACTTCAGCCTCAGGATTTTCAGCGGAAGTGATTTCTTTCTTAAAAATAATTTCAACTGCTCCTTTTGGTCCCATTACCGCAATCTCGGCTGAAGGCCAGGCAAAATTAAAATCTCCCCGTATATGTTTCGAATTCATTACATCATATGCCCCACCGTATGCCTTCCGGGTAATTACAGTTACTTTAGGAACGGTGGATTCACAGAATGCATACAATAATTTAGCTCCATGTCTTATGATGCCATTCCATTCCTGTTCAGTACCCGGTAAAAATCCCGGAACGTCTTCAAGAACAAGAAGTGGAATATTGAATGCATCGCAAAACCTAACAAACCTTGCACCTTTCACAGAACAATTGATATCAAGAACTCCGGCCAGGACTGCCGGCTGATTTGCCACTATTCCAACTGACCTGCCTCCAACCCTTGCAAACCCTACAATAATATTCTCGGCGTATGTGGAATGAACTTCAAAAAAATCACCTTCATCTACAAGGAGAGCTATCACATCTTTCATATCATAAGGTTTGTTTGGATTATCGGGGATAATATCATCAAGTTCTCTAATAGGTTTTAGTTCTGAATAATTAAATTCCTTTACCGGCGCCTTATCCAAATAATTCAACGGAAGGAAGCTCATTAATTTTCTAACATTCATTAAAGTTTCAATTTCATTTTCATAAGAAAAATGAGCAACACCCGATTTTGTGGCGTGAGTGTCGGCACCGCCCAGGTCTTCAAAGCTGACATCTTCGTGTGTAACTGTTTTGACAACATTAGGACCGGTAACAAACATATAACTGGTATTCTTGACCATAAAAACGAAATCAGTTATTGCAGGAGAATAAACAGCTCCACCCGCACAGGGTCCCAGAATAACCGAAATCTGGGGAACAACTCCGGAAGCAAGTGTATTCAGAAG
>DATICR010000471.1:0-4077 GCA_035456745.1 Ignavibacteriaceae bacterium | reverse complement strand
AGACCTCATCCTGTAGTCCTTCCCCTGCAATGGGAAGGACTTGTTTGTAATCATGACTATTTATTTGAAGTGTTAACTTGACAATACATTTGAATAAATAGCTTTTTATTATGAGTTCTTAATGATAATAGACCTCATCCTGTAGTCCTTCCCCTGCAATGGGAAGGACTTGTTTGTAATCATGACTATTTATTTGAAGTGTTAACTTGACAATACATTTGAATAAATAGCAGAGTTATGTCAATATTAGTTTCACAAAACACAAAGTCGTCGCTAAAGCGACTTTTTGTAAAGCACCCGAAGCAGGCAGTGAATCTGATTAATCAGCGTTCATATTAAAAATCGGCGCTGTCACGGTTCAGATTTCAAATCTGATGCGGGCCGTGACAGCCCAGCCAATGAAATCTAATATTTCAGACTCATCGTGTCCAATTCCTTTTAACTCATTTGTATTAATAATAAAGGAAATCTGAGCAACATTCCGGCTGGATTTCAAATAAATGACGTAATATTTTAATCTTATTAAGAAAGGTAAAAAAATGATTTACAGCATAGCTTTGTTTTTACATATTACAGGTGCGTTGATGCTATTTGCTTCAATATCAATTGAATGGTTATGTGTAATTAATATGCGTAATTCTACGGTTGTCGAGACAATTAAGGAATCAATATTTAATTATTCGAAGTTGACGGCAATTAATCTTACTGCAATGATCCTCATTCTTATTCCGGGGATTTATATGATGGCCGTTGTCTGGAAAAATGCGAGCTGGATCAGTATTGCCTTCATCGGAATAATTTTGCTTGCCGTAGTCGGTGGTGCTGTTACCGGGAGAAAGATGAAAATCATTAAAAAAATTATGTCAAAAGAAAATAATATTTCACCCTTATTGAGATCACTTCTGAATGATAATTCGTTAATGCTTTCAATTAAAATGAGAACGACCATTTCCCTGGGCATTATTTTTTTAATGGCGGTCAAACCGGATATGATAGGTTCAATTGTTACGTTAGTAACTTCGGTAATCATAGGATTTTTGCCATTAAAAACCAAAACACGTACGAGTGAAGTTATGGAAGCCGGACGGAAAGTGGATCAGGAATATTGATAAGCATTTACCTATGATCCTTCTGAATTATTTGCTCACTTCAGGAGACTTGAGCTACGGGAAAATGAAATAAGCATTAATAATTTTGCCCTATGTCCAATTTCTTTAATCTCATTTGTTATATAAGTGTAATTCAATTATTTAATATTATCAGAAACAAGGAAATTAAAATGGAACCGAGAATAAATGCCTATGAAAAAGGTCATGAAGCTGCAAAGGTATTGTACGGGTTTGCACGATATCTGGCAAAATCTCCGATTGAACAATCACTTTTAGATTTAATCAGTTACAGAGCATCGCAAATAAACGGATGTGCTTTTTGTCTTGATATGCACTCAAAGGATTTACGGGAAGCAGGTGAAACCGAGCAGCGTATCTATTTACTGGATGCCTGGCGGGAAGTCCCATTTTACAGCGAGCGTGAACGTGCAGCATTGGCATGGACTGAAGCTGTTACGAAGGTCACAGAAGGTCACATCCCGAATGAAATTTATGAAGAAGCAAGGAAACAATTTTCCGAAGAAGAATTAATTGACTTAACTTTAGCAGTAATTGCAATCAACAGCTATAACCGGTTTAATGTTGCCTTTCGTACTCCCGCAGGAGATTATCAACCGGGGCAAAATGCCGTACACGCGGAACAAAACTGAAAAATTGAAATATTCTGTAATTCTAATGTTCGATATTCTTAATCGCTTTCAAGTTCATTAAGAATAAGAACCTTAGAACCTGAATCTGAGATAACAAAAAACATACATAAATTAAAAAAAAATAATAACGAGGTGACTAAAATGAAAGAATACTTATTAATATTCCGGAATGATTTTAAATCCTTACCTTCTTTTTCACCTGAAGAGATGCAGGCAAATACAAAAAAATGGATGGACTGGATAGGCGGCATTGCGGCTCAGAACAAATTATTTGACAGAGGCAACCGACTGGCATCAAGCGGTAAAGTTGTTAAACCTGATAATGTAGTTACAGACGGTCCTTATTCAGAGATAAAGGAATCAATTGGGGGGTATACAATTATTAAAGCGGATTCCTATGAAGAAGCAGTCAAAATTGCCGGGGGATGCCCGGTGTTAAAAGCAGGCGGGAATGTTGAGATAAGAGAAATCGATCAACTATAAATTGAATAATTGTTTTTAAGTTAAGCTCCCGGGATTTAGCTTATGACAGAGCAGGAATTAATACCTCATTTATTCAGGACAGAATACAGGAAAATTGTATCTGTACTTTGCAGGAGATTCGGAATCGATCAGATAGAAATTGCCGAAGATATTGCAGGCGATACATTCCTGACCGCAACAGAGACCTGGGGATTGAAAAGTATTCCTCCGAATCCTGTTGCATGGCTTTACAATGTGGCAAAAAATAAAGCAAAAAATTATTTGCAGCGCAATTCCACATTTGAAAACAAAATTACTCCTGAACTAAAAAATGGCTTATCCGGTTCATACGAGCAGGAATTAGATTTATCACCGCAGAACATAAATGACAGTCAGCTGCAGATGATGTTTGCGATTTGTCATCCTTCCATTTCACCCGAAGCACAAATCGGGTTGTCGCTCCGGATTCTCTGCGGTTTCGGTATTGAAGAAATTGCAGATGCTTTCTTAACAAACAAAGAAACGATTAATAAAAGATTATTCAGGGCCAAAGAAAAGCTAAGGCAGGAAAAAGTCAGAATTGAACTTCCGGGTCCGGCGGAAATTGATGAGCGTCTGGGTATTGTACTAAGGACCATTTATCTATTATTCAACGAAGGATATTATTCAGTAAGTCAGAATAAAAGACTACGGAAAGATCTTTGTATTGATGCAATGCGATTGTGCTACATGCTGGTTGAAAACAAATATACGAACAAGCCGCAGGTAAATGCATTACTATCATTAATGTGTTTTCAATCTTCGCGTTTCGATGCAAGAGTTGATGAGCAAGGTGAACTCATATTATACAATGAACAGGACACTGCTCTCTGGGATGCAGATTTAATCCGCAAGGGGGAATATTTTTTAAATTGCGCGGCTTCAGGAAATAAGGTTTCAAAATATCATCTGGAAGCTGCCATAGCATTTTGGCACACACATAAAAATGATTCAAAAGAAAAATGGGAAAACATTCTTCAGCTTTACAATCAGCTTCTATTAATAGATTATTCGCCTATCGCAGCATTAAACAGGACTTATGCCCTGGCGAAAGCAAACGGAAAAGAAGAAGCAATCATCGAAGCAGAAAAACTTAATTTAACAAACAATCATTTTTACTTTGCACTATTAGGTGAACTTTACACCGGCATAAACAATGAAAAAGCTAAGGAAAATTTTGAGAATGCCATTTCACTGGCAAAGACACCGGCAGAAAAAAGAACAATCCAGCTTAAAATTGATAAAATTTCTTAATTCAATATTTTAGAAATCAGAGATTAAAGGTAAGAGTTTAATTCGTTTTACCGTCAGTTATATAGTTATACAACCACTCCTTTATAATCATATCCCAAAACTGAACGGAGTGGTCATAACATTCCTTTTCAGGAACAAGACCCTGATGTGTAAAATTGAGCACGGTTTTTTCGCCTTGAGGAGTTAATTCAAAAATCATTTTTGTGCCTGTCCATTCATTCTTGTCCTTTTCAATCCATTTCAGTTTACTATCGGTTACAAACCACACGACCTTTTTATCAGGTATAACTTCAATCAATTTTTGTTTTGAATAATGGTTTTCGCCATGGAGAAGGACAAATTCATCATTAAGTTTTGTGCTCTGTCCTTCAAATTCAGTCAGCTGTCCGTCTGCATACTTTATCCACCATTTTGAAACATCGTTGATATGTTTGAAAACATCTTTCGGAGATTTTTCAAGCTCTATTGTTGTTGTATAACTTTGATCTTTCTTTTCACCTTTTCCCGAAATAAAATAAGATAATAAGCTTGTTGTGATCCAGTGAGTCCAGCCTGTTTCACAG
>DATICR010000470.1:0-5236 GCA_035456745.1 Ignavibacteriaceae bacterium | reverse complement strand
GGTCTTATATTTTTTAACTTCGTCGAAATCACTTAATCCGTCGAGGTCAGTATCAGCACTTAGCGGATTTGTTTTATAAATTTTAACCTCTTCCCCATCTGTTAAACCGTCACCGTCCGTATCGGGATTCCTCGGACTGGTACCAAGCTTCTCTTCTTCACATTTACCGAGACCATCCATATCCCTGTCGGAATTGCAACCTTCCCCGGTAATGGTTAAACCAAGTGTTACATTATAATATGCGTCGACAACATTACTGCCATTATCATAATTGTTTAAATCATATGTTGAAGACCAGGCTCCTCCAATGGAGAAATCCACAAGAACCATATCACTTAGTGCGAATTCTGAACCAATGCCAACAGGAAATAATCCGGTCCATCCATCAGATTTCACATCATTAACTTTAGGTACCCGGTTTTCTTCAAAAAATTTATTGCTATAGTGCATAATCCCGCCGCCCAGGTACAGATAGGGATTCCATCCCTTAAGATCAAAAGGTGCTATCCTGAATCTGAGACCAACAGGAATTATTTCTGATTTGTAATATCCTATATCATTGATTTGAAATCCGGCATATGATCCATAACCGGCATTTATGTCTAGTTCCAATACCCTTGTTAATTCAAAACCCACAAATCCTTCCAGCAGGTAGGACATAGTATAATTATCAAAAGCGAATTTATCATTTCCTCCGAATCCAACATTTGTAAATTCGTTCTGAGGAAAGAGTAAACTATACCTCGCGCCAATCTTAGAGCCCCAATCCTTAAATTGAGCCTGAGTTGTAATACTGACGCTAAATATAATTATAATAAAAAGTAAGCAAAGTCGTCTCATAACTTGGAGTCCTCCAATTTGTGAATGGATTTAATGTACTGTACAAATATAATAAAAAATATCAAAAATAGTTCCAAAATAATGACCTAATTTAAATATTACCGCACAGAATACTTTCTTTCATAAAGTATTTGAACTATTAAAAGATTTATGCTTTTTTACTTTGTAAAATCCTTTTGAAAAATCTATTTTTAAGCTGAAATTTATTAAAGAATGAAATGTACATACTTGGTATTTCTGCTTTCTACCATGACAGTGCAGCAGCCCTGATAAAAGACGGAGAGGTAATTGCTGCCGCCCAGGAGGAAAGATTTACACGAAAGAAGCACGATTTTAATTTTCCGTCTAAGGCAGTTGAATTCTGTTTGAAGTACGCCGGAATTAATTCCAAAGATCTCGGGATAGTTGCCTTTTACGATAAACCTTTTCTCAAATTTGAACGATTACTTGAGACTTATCTTGCATATGCTCCGGTTGGTATTAAGTCCTTTATCAAAGCTATGCCCTTATGGGTAAAGGAAAAATTGTGGATGAAGGAAATGATTAAGGATAAACTGGGATATGAAGGTAAAATAATTTTCCCTGAGCATCATGAATCTCATGCTGCTTCAGCCTTTTTTCCTTCTCCTTTTAATGAAGCTGCAATTTTAACTATGGATGGGGTGGGAGAATGGACTACTTCAAGTTATGGAATGGGAATCGGGAACAATGTTGAATTACTGGCGGATATAAAATTTCCTCATTCCCTCGGATTGCTATATTCCGCTTTTACTTACTATACAGGATTTAAGGTTAACTCCGGCGAATATAAAGTTATGGGCCTTGCTCCTTATGGAGAACCAAAATACAAGGATCTGATTTTAACAGAATTGATGGATGTCAGGGAGGATGGTTCTTTCAGAATGAATATGGATTACTTTAATTATTGCGCAGGATTAACAATGACTAATAAAAAGTTTCACAAACTTTTTGGAGGCCCGCCTCGGAAACCGGAATCAGCCCTGACACAAAAGGAGATGGACCTTGCAAGATCCGTGCAGGATGTAACAGAAGAAATTGTGCTTAAAATGGGTAATCATGTTCACAAAGAAACAGGAATGAAAAATATTTGTCTGGCAGGAGGTGTCGCACTTAATTGTGTGGCAAATGGCCGCCTTCTGAGGGAAGGACCCTTTGAAGAAATCTGGATACAGCCTGCAGCAGGTGATGCCGGCGGAGCTCTTGGAGCAGCTCTAATCGGGTGGTATCAATACCTGGGTAACCCGCGCGAGCCGAAACCCGGAAAGGATGCTCAGAAGGGTTCTTATCTTGGACCCGAATTTTCAGATGAAGAATTAAAGGAATATTTTGAGGATAATAAAATAAGGTTCACAAAACTTGAAACAGATGATTTGATAGATAAAGTTGCTTCACTTCTCGCACAGGAAAAAGTTATAGGATGGTTTGAGGGCAGGATGGAATTCGGTCCCAGAGCATTGGGCGCAAGGTCAATTATCGGAGACGCCAGATCCTCAAAAATGCAGTCTGTTATGAACCTGAAGATAAAATTCAGAGAGAGTTTCAGACCTTTCGCTCCGGTTGTTTTATTTGAAAAGTTATCGGACTATTTTGAGATTGACAGAGAATCACCTTATATGCTCCTGGTAGCTGATGTGAAAAAGGAAAGAAGAAAAAATATGTCTGAAGAGGAACAGAAACTTTTTGGAATTCAAAAACTAAATATCATCAGATCTGATATTCCTGCAGTGACACATATAGATTATTCCGCCAGGTTGCAAACAGTCCATAAGGATACAAACCCTCTTTTCCATAAGCTTATTTCCAAATTTGAAGAAAATTACGGCTGTGCGGTTTTGATCAATACTTCGTTCAATGTCAGGGGGGAACCGATTGTGTGCACTCCTGCAGATGCTTATAAATGTTTTATGCGTACAAATATGGATTATCTTGTTATGGGAAATTATCTCCTCAATAAGGATGAACAGGAAAAATTAGTTGGAGATACAGACTGGAAAAAAGAATTTGATCTGGATTAATATGAAAGATATATTGCTCGAAATTAAAAATATTAAAGAATCTCCTGCTGACCTCAAGAAATTCGGTTTAACAATTGGGGTGGTACTGTTACTGATCGCATTAATATTGTTTCTTTTAAATAAAGAAGCAATTATCTGGGGAATAATCGGTACAGTATTTATTTTAAGTGCATTATCATTCCCATTGTTACTTAAGCCGTTAAATAAAATCTGGATGACTTTGGCAATAATACTCGGCTGGATAATGACGCGGGTAATATTGTCAATCCTTTTTTTTCTGGTTCTTACACCGTTACGTTTTATTGCATTGGCTTTTAATAAAAAATTTCTTGATTTTAAGATAGATCCTTCTGCGAAAACTTACTGGGAGAAGAGAGAAAAGAACGGATATGATCCCAAAAATTATGAAAGACAATTTTAATGAGTAAATTATCAATACTTTCGGAACTATGGCAGTTTCTTCGTGTAAGAAAGAAATGGTGGCTCGCTCCTATTATAATTTTCCTTATTCTGCTGGGCGGTTTAATAATACTTACTCAGGGTTCAGCCCTGGCACCCTTCATATATGCTATCTTTTAAGAAGACATGGCTGAGAAAATAATAATAGAAAAAAAGAAGAAGAGAATCCCGGTACCTAAAAAGCCTCCGAAAGTTGAAGAAGATAAAAGGGCGTATAACAGGAAAAAGGAAAAAGATAAACGGCGTAAGAATAAGAACGGGGATAAATAATCCTTATGCCCTCCGCTTCGGTTATTATCTCTGTCTATAACAGATTCGATTACCTGGAATTGGTACTTGCCGGATTTGAAAGACAATCATTTAAACAATTCGAAGTAATAATTGCAGACGATGGGTCAGGTGATGATTTTGTTAAAAAGCTTAATAATATTTCTCGTTCCTTTTCCTTCCCTGTAGTCCATCTCCGGCAGGAAGATAAAGGATTCAGAAAAAATAAAATTCTGAACAAATCGATTATTGCATCAACTGCAGATTACCTAATATTTATTGACGGCGACTGCATACCTCACCGGGAATTTGTAAATGAGCATTTGAATCATAGAATGAAGAATATCTGTTTCACCGGCAGGCGGGTAAATCTTTCAGATAAAATCACCCTTCAACTTTCACCGGGGCTTGTTAGGGAAGGTTATCTTGAAAAGAATAATTTAAAATTGATAATGGATGGATTATTCGGGCAGTCATTTTACGTGGAGAAGGGTTTTTTTGTTAAAAATAAATATCTGAGAAATATTCTTAATAAGAAAACGCGCGGTTTGTTGGGATGCAATTTTTCCATTTATAAGAAAGACTTTCTCAGGATAAATGGTTTTGATGAAAGATACGAAGCACCTTCAGTTGGGGAAGATTCGGATGTGCAGTATAGATTAGAACTTAACGGGACATCAATTAAGTCATTAAATAATATTGCTGTACAATATCATCTCTATCATAAGCTCCAGGAAAGACCACAGAAAAATCTGGATTTGTTTAATAAAGTTAAAGAATCCGGACTTGCTTTTACTCCATTTGGTATTGAACAAACATCAAATGGTTTATTAAATGGTTAGTTAGTAATCACTTAAAAGTACCTGATTTGAGAGAATCATTTATCCAATTATCACATCTTCTGACACAAATCATTAAAACAATTTAGCAATTAAAGCAATATTTTTATCACAAATAATATTTGCAAAATTACTTTTGTACCCTTATATTCACAGGCATATTTCCAATATATCCTAATTAATTAAGGTTATTTGTGGTAGATACATTAGATATTAAGATACTAAATATTCTTCAGAAAAAGGGTCGCACTAAGAGAAATCAGATTGCTGAAGATGTTGAATTGTCCATCCCTTCGGTAAGCGACAGGCTGAAGAAGCTCGAAGAGAATGGAATAATTGAAGGATATTTTGCCAGACTGAACAGGAAGGCGTTTGGTTATGATATTATGGCTTATATACTTGTAGTTATGGAATCGTCTAAACATTACAAATCTTTCCTGAATAAAGTAGAACATATTCCTGAAATTCTGGAATGTCATTCGGTACTGGGGGAAGGCTCGCATCTCCTAAAAGCAATAACTAAAAATACTGAATCTCTGGAAAAGCTACTTGGAGAAATTCAATCGTGGCCTGGAGTGATGGCAACCAAAACAACTTTCGTATTATCAACTATTAAGGAAACAACCGTACTAAATATTTAACAATAACTAATAGGAGTGTTATGGCAAAAACAAATTCATCCCCTGCAGAGAATGTATTAAAATATATTAAGGATAATAAGATCGCTTTTGTTGATCTTAAGTTTATGGATTTTCCGGGACAGTGGCAGCACTTTACGATCCCGTCATCGCAGCT
>DATICR010000469.1:0-7809 GCA_035456745.1 Ignavibacteriaceae bacterium | reverse complement strand
GATTTTCCTTCATTTTTTAGTCTGTCTCATTTTGAAATTTCAGGCTTGTTATAGGCTTGTTATAGGGTTGATGAAGTTAAACAGAAATGTGTGTCTCATTCCTGGAAGAAGATGGATATTTGGAGAAGGGAAACGCCAGGATGGCAAAGATTTAAGAAACATTTTATCTGAACCTCGTAGAGATTCTATTATTGTAGAAAAGATATCTCCCCTGTCAGAAATCTTGAAGAGATTCAATTATTAAATAAAAATTCCTCCAGTATGTAGAATAAATGGGACACGGATGGCACAGATCATATATGAACAACGCAGATCTGAAAATATTTATCTGTGTTAACCATAATAATCAGCGTTCAAATAAAACCTCCATATTGAATCAGTAATCTTCAGGAATCTCATAGGGGCTCTATTATTGTAGAAAAGATATTTCCCCAGTCAGGAACCTCGTAGAGGTTTTATTATTGTAGAAAAGATATTTCCCCTATTAGGAACCTCGTAGAGGTTCTATTATTGTAGAATCTACAATAGTCAACTGTCCCCGACCCTTGTAGAGGGTCAACAATTATTATTAATGGCTTTCGAAATCACAAATAATATAATTGCGCAACACACCCGATTTATGTTCGACGATTTACGCAATTGAAGAATGACCTTAAACAATTCGCAAATCGTCTGTTCAATGAGTCATGATTCCTTTTCTAATTCCTGAAGAATCAGATGACCAAGCTTATCCCTTTTCGTTTTAAGATAACGCTCATTATTTGAGTTCGGAGTGATCTCGATCGGAATTCTCTCTTCGATCTCAAGTCCATAACCCTTTAAACCAACAACTTTTTTAGGATTATTAGTAAGTAACTTGATTCTTCTGACACCAAGATCAAGAAGAATCTGTGCGCCTATACCATAATCTCGCAGATCAGCCTTAAAGCCGAGAGCTTCATTGGCTTCAACAGTATCTTTTCCTTCGTCCTGCAATTTATAAGCGAGAATTTTATTTTTTAATCCGATTCCCCTTCCCTCCTGTCTCATATAAACCAGAACACCTTTTCCGGATTCCTCAATCATATCAAGAGATGCATTCAGCTGATCGTGACAGTCGCAGCGGAGGGAATGGAAAACATCTCCTGTAAGACATTCGCTGTGCATTCTTACAAGCACTGCTTCATTGCTGTGAATATCACCTTTAACGAGAGCTATTTGCTTTTTACCATCGACGAGACTTTGATAGAGATGGAGTACAAAATTTCCATGCTTGGTCGGGAAATTAATTTTCGTGATTTTTTGTATAAGCTTTTCTTTCGTCAGACGAAACTGAATAATATCCTGAACTGTACAAATTTTCAGATTGAATTTTTTTGCAATTTCTGCAAGCTCCGGAACCCTCGCCATCTCACCATTATTTTTCAAAATCTCACACAAAACTCCTGCAGGTTTAAGATTTGCCAGTCTGCAAAGATCAACTGCAGCTTCCGTATGCCCTGCTCTTCTCAAAACTCCTTCATCATAAGCTCTCAATGGGAAAATATGACCCGGTCTTGCAAAATCAGAAGATTTAGAATTCTGATCAATCAGTTTTTTTATTGTCAAAGCTCGGTCCGCAGCAGAAATACCTGTAGAGGTTCCTTCAATAGCATCGACTGTAACGGTAAATTGTGTCCCGTGTAATGCGGAATTTGATTCCACCATAAGCGGAAGTCCCAGTTCATCCAGCCTCTTACCGCTTAAAGCAGTACATAACATTCCCCTTCCATGTGTAACCATAAAGTTTACGATATCAGGAGTTATATATTCAGCAGCACAAACAAAATCTCCTTCATTTTCACGGTCTTCATCATCAACTACAATAATTACCTTGCCGTTTTTTATTTCCTCAAGAGCTTCTTCCGCCGTACAAAATATTTTTGTTTCCATTTTGAACCCGTTATTAAATTATCTCAAATACATCCGTTCCTGGTTTATAAAGTATCCTTAGAAGCAATAACATTTGCAATTGCAGATCTTTCGAATTTCATTTTAACATTATCAGAAACCTGAAGCAAGACTGTTTTTTCATCAATCCCGGCTATAGTCCCATGCAGACCTCCGCTTGTGACAACTTTATCACCTTTCTGCAGGTTCGATAATAATTTTTCTCTTTCTTTAGCCCTTTTCTGCTGAGGTCTGATAATCATAAAATAGAAAATCAGAAAGATAGCACCAAACATTATGATTGTGCTTATAAAACCGCCTCCGCCATTTCCGCCGGCGGGCGGAGCCATTGCTAATAAATAATTCAAGTTATTCCTCCATTATCGATTTATTATTCGAAGTTATTTTGTTAATAATTTCATTCTTCCAATCAGAAAAAATTTCTTCTTTTATTTTCTCACGGGCTTCTCTTACAAGGTTCAGATAAAAATGCAGGTTATGAATACTGGAAAGCTCAAGTGCTAAAATCTCTTTTGCAATAAACAGGTGTCTCAAATAAGCCCGTGAATAATTACGGCAGGTGTAGCATCCGCATTCTTCATCTATTGTCCTGAAATCATCCTTGTATTGTGCATTCCGCATTGACAATATGCCTGTAGATGTAAAAAGGTATGCATTTCTGCCGTTTCTTGTCGGCATAACACAATCAAACATATCAATACCACGGTCTATTGCTTCCAGAATATTTTCGGGTCTTCCGACACCCATTAAATATCTTAGACTATCTTCAGGCAGTATATCAGTAGTAAAATCAACAATGTCATACATCGTATCAACAGGTTCACCAACAGCCAGCCCTCCAACAGCATAACCATCGAACCCAATATTTATAATGTCTTTGGCTGATTTTTCTCTCAGGTCTTTATAGATGCTTCCCTGAACAATACCGAAAAGGTATTGTTCATAACCGTAATCCGACTTCGTGTTTTCAAATGCTTCTTTATTTAGTACCGCCCAATTCGAGGTAAGCTCGGTTGAATTTACAGCGTAATCATAATCACAGGGATATGGCGTACATTCATCAAGAACCATCATAATATCTGAACCAATACTTCTTTGAATTCCTATAACTTTTTCAGGAGTAAAAAAATGCCGGGAGCCGTCAAGGTGCGAACTAAATTCAACTCCATCCGGTTTTAATTTTCGTAATTCGGCCAGACTAAATACCTGGTATCCGCCGCTATCAGTCAGGATGGGTTTCTGCCAGTTAATAAATTTATGCAATCCGCCGGCTTTTTCAAGAACCTCAGTCCCGGGCCTTAAATAAAGATGATAAGTATTAGAAAGAACTATTTGTGCCTTAATATCATTATCAAGATAAGATTGATTTACTGCTTTTACTGTACCCTGTGTCCCAACAGGCATAAAAATAGGGGTTTCGACTATACCATGACCGGTTTCGAAATAACCGGTTCTTGCTTTTGATTTCTTTTCCTTCCCCGAAATACTGAATTTTAACAAATTTATCTAATATCGTTTCAAAAATCTATATAAATTCCCTTCAAATTTACGGGAAATCCCGGTGATCTCCTAAACACTTGTAGTGGGAAAAACGTCTTCAGAGGGGATAACTGTCAGTTTTACAAGGTCAATTTTAATATTATTCGCCCGGGCAATTAAAAAATTAAATTTATCAATGTTAACACTTTCTCCCTGCTGGGGAATTCTACCAATTTCGTTTGTGATATAACCGGCGATTGTCTCATAATCTCCGGTAGGTATATTGAGATTATATTTTTCATTTATATAATCTATTTCCACTTTTCCGCTTATAAGGAATGTATCGGAAGCAATTTTTCTGCAAATTTCCTCCTCAGTATCATATTCATCTTTTATTTCGCCAAACAATTCCTCAATAATGTCTTCCATAGTTACAAGCCCTGCAGTACCTCCAAATTCATCAACTACAACGGCAATCGAAACCTGTTTGTTTAAAAATTCATTGAGCATCTCGAAACTACGTTTGGTCTCAGGTACGAAAATTATTTCACGTATTATACTTTGCAGGTTTTGAGGTGATTTGAAAATATCATAAGCGAAAATTACTCCACGAATATTATCCAGATTCTCTTCATAAACCGGAAGCTTGGAATAACCGGAATCAATGAAAACCGAAACAACTTCTTCTATAGTTGAATCAAGTTCAATACCGACAATTTCAGTTCTGGGACGCATTGCTTCATAAACCTTCTGGTCACCCAGTGCCAGCACCCTTGTGATGATTGCACTTTCTTTTTTGTTTACTACACCTGCATCATGACTCTCCTTAACCAGGAACTCTATATCTTCCTTGCTGAAAAGAAAATTTATATTCTCCGCTTTCACATTTGATGTTTGAGTGAGAAATGAGGAAAGCAATGAAGTAAGTCTGACGAAAGGATACAAAATATAAAATACTATCCTGACCGGAATGGCGATAATCAATACCACCCTGTCACCCAGTTCTCTTGCAAGGTACTTAGGAAGAAGCTCTCCAAAAAGGAGGAGTACAAGGGTAGAAATAATCATAATACTGAATTCGTTCATATTAAAAGCTGCTGATAGTATTATAGCACTTAGTGATGCAAAGGCAATATTGATGACATTATTTGCGATCAGAATAGTGGAATAGAAATACTGCGGATTCCTTACAAATGCATATGCACTCTTAGCTGCATAATTTTTCTTCCTGGCACGCACTTCTATCTTGAGTTTGTTTGCAACCACAAATGCAAGTTCTGAACCTGAAAAGAATGCACTAATCAGAACAAGTACAATTAATATGATTAATTGATTCGTCATTTAATATCTGTTTATTCTTTCAGATTTAAATAGTTTCATATTATTAAATAAATGGTATTCCAATAATTAAATTATTAGTAATTAAACTTTTAAATATGATAATAAATAATTAGCAAGGTTGTCAAAACATAAAGTACAACAGTGATAATCATCGGAATATCCGATATTAAAATCTGGGTAGTATTTTCACCCCGCTTGTTCATATAAACAAGAAACATATATCTGAAAATTCCAAAAACAACAAATGGGGTTGTGTAGATAAGATTTTCGGTTTGGAAAACGGAGATTGTGCGTTCAGCCAGAGTATACAAAGCATAACAAATAATTACGCCGGCGGCAGCTACGGTTGCAATCTGATCAGCAAAGTTCACTGAATAAAAAGCAAGCACCTTCCGCGTGGATAGATCAGAATCCTCTGTAACAAGAACCAGTTCGGAATGTCTCTTCATCACTGCAAGGAAGAGAGAAATAAACATAGTGGTAAGAATAAGCCAGCTTGATACTGCAACATGAATTATTACTGCTCCTGCAAGAACCCTTATTAAAAACCCGGCTGCGATGCTGAAAATATCGAGCAGCACCATATGCTTGAGCTTAAGGGAATAAAGTATATTTATCAGGAAATAAAGAACAATGAGCATTATAAAAGAAGAACTAAGTCCGTAACACAGAATAATTACTATAATTACTAACACTAAAGCTATTAAAATTCCCTGCAGCGGAGAAATTTTACCTGATGCAATAGGTCTGTCTTTTTTCCTTGGATGGGCTCTGTCGGCTTCTGCATCTATTATATCATTTAAGATATAAACGATACTCGATGTAAAACAGAAAATGATAAAACCGAGAAGTGTTGAAAGGAAATATTCACTGCGAAATAAATTCAAAGAGAATATAAGAGGAACAAAAACAAACAGGTTTTTGATCCACTGGGGTACTCTTATAAGTTTTATTGCCTGGGTTAACATTAATTAAAATACAACAGTCTCTTCGTACACTCCGAAGACCTCTTTAAGCTCATTGATCATTTCACCTAGCGTAACATAATTCTGAGCTGCCTTCAAAAATATAGGCATGAGGTTATTGCCGTTTTCTCCCGCTTCCTTTATTTCTTTTAAACTTTCTTTAACTGCAGCATTGCTTCTATGCTGACGGAGTTCCGCAAGACGTTTTTTTTGTTTCTTTTCAACTTCAGGCGAAATATAAAGAATTGGTATATCAACTTTTTCTTCTTTTTCAATAAATTCATTTACTCCGACAATGATTTTTTCTTTCTTTTCAACTTCCAGCTGATAGAAGTAAGCAGCATCTGCAATTTCTTTCTGAAAATATCCTGCTTCTATTGCTGGAATTACACCGCCCATAGAATCAATCTGCTCGAAAATTTCGTTAGCTTCCTTTTCCATCTTATCGGTTAAAGCTTCAACAAAATAACTTCCTCCGAGAGGATCCACCGTATTTATTACACCGGTCTCATATGCAATTAACTGCTGTGTCCTGAGGGCTATTTTAACGGCTTTCTCACTGGGTAATGCCAGTGTTTCATCCATCGAATTTGTATGAAGTGATTGTGTTCCACCGAGAACTCCGGCCAATGCCTGGTATGCTGTACGAATAATATTATTCTCGGGTTGCTGAGCTGTTAAAGTACAGCCGGCTGTTTGTGTATGGAACCTGCACCACCAGGAACGGGGATTTTTGGCTCCGTATTTTTCCTTCATTCGTTTAGCATAAATTTTCCGGGCAGCACGGAACTTGGCAATCTCCTCAAAAAAATCAAGGTGTGAATTAAAAAAGAATGAAATCCGGGGTGCAAATTCATCTATATCCATACCGCGTTTCATACAAGCTTCTATATATGCAAATCCATCAGCCAGAGTATATGCAAGCTCCTGCACAGCGGTAGATCCTGCCTCCCGTATATGATAACCGCTGACAGAAACGGGGTTCCACTGGGGAACTTCTTTTGCACAATATTCAATCATATCAACAATTATCCGCATTGATGGCGCGGGAGGATAAATATATTCCTTTTGTGCAATATATTCCTTAAGAATATCATTCTGCAGGGTACCGCGCAGCTTCTTAAAATCAACGCCCTGTTTGGCGGCGATTGCCAGGTAGAAAGCAAAAACCATAGCTGCAGGTGAATTGATTGTCATTGAAGTTGAAACCTTATCAAGCGGTATTTTATTGAAAAGAATTTCCATGTCCTCCAGTGACGAAACTGCAACTCCGCATATTCCAACTTCACCTTCACTTAACACTGCATCAGAATCCCATCCCATTAAAGTCGGAAGATCAAAAGCTACTGATAAACCTGTCTGACCATGGTTAAGTAAATAGTGAAACCTTTCATTAGTATCCTCAGGAGATCCAAATCCTGCAAACTGTCTCATTGTCCATATTCTTCCCCTGTAGCCGTTAGTATGGATTCCTCTGGTGTAAGGGTATTCTCCGGGGAAACCGATTTCACTTAAATAATTTATATTTTCAATATCATCGGGACCATATAATACATTTATATCCCTTCCGCTGACTGTCGTAAACTTGACTCCGGTTTTCCTGACGCTGCCAGCTATTTCATCATATGCTTTTCTTTTTTCACTATATTCTTTATCCGGCATCTTTATTCCTTCTTTATTTATAATTACAAAGATAATAAGCTTAAAACTTAATCGAAATTAAATTATTTATCTTCCGAACCTTCTGTCGAATTCATCAAGAGAGATTTTTACTACTACAGGATGGCCGTGAGGGCAGACATAAGGCATTGAAGTTGCAAAAAGCTGATCAATCAGAAGTCTCATTTCTTTTTCAGAAAGCTTGTCCCCTGCTTTAATTGCGGCTTTACATGAATATGATTTGGCAATATTTTCACGAATTTCAGGTTTTTTTTCCGACTCATTATTAACAAATTCTTCAACCAACTCCAGCAGCACTCTTTCTTCAGCATCGTGTTTTACGTCTTCCGGGACTCCTTCAATGATAATAGTATTTTTGCGGGAATATTTTATGGCAAATCCGAGTTTTTCCAGATAAGACGTAATTTCTTTCATT